>NZ_CALMQR010000072.1:0-102535 GCF_937871995.1 uncultured Citricoccus sp.
CAGCACGATCACGGCCGGCGTGTACCACCTCGAGAAGCGGTCGATGAAGGCCTGGGTCCTCGCCTTGGCGTCCTGGGCCTCCTCCACGCGGTGGATGATACGGGCCAGGGTGGTGTCCGCGCCGATGCCCGTGGCCAGCACCTGCAGGAAGCCGCCGCGGGAGACGGTGCCCGCGAAGACCTGGTCCGCCTTGGCCTTCTCCACGGGGATCGACTCACCGGTGATGGAGGCCTCGTCGATGGCGCCCGTGCCGGAGACGACCTGGCCGTCCACCGGGACCTTCGCCCCGTTCTTCACCAGCACGATCTCGCCCATCCTCACCTGGTGGGCCGGGACCTCGACCTGTTCACCGTCCCGCATCACGATCGCCGTGTCCGGGGCGACGGCGATCAGTTCGGTCAGCGCCGAACGCGTCTTGTTCAGCGTGGCCGCCTCGAGGGCGTGGCCGACGGCGAACAGGAAGGTGACGGCCGCGGCCTCCCAGAAGTTGCCGATGAGGACGGCGCCGAGGGCCGCGATCGACACCAGCAGGTCGATCCCGATGACCCTGACCCTCAGCGCGCGGACCGCAGTGCGCACGATCCCGTAACCGGCGACGAGGGCCGCGGCCAGCATCACGAGGGTGGCGAGGGTGAAGACTGTGCCGGAGCCGTGCGCGTGCTCGCCGGTGTCGATCCACCACTGCGGCCCGATGGCGGCGTTCCATGCGCCGCCGCCGAGCTGTTCGATGCCGAAGGAGAGGAGGATGAGCAGGCCCGAGATGATGGGGACGGACCAGCTGCTGTGGAGCCATGTCTGGAGCCTGTTCACGGCGAGTGCGACCTTTCCGGGTGGATGCGAGGGGTGCGTGTGAGGGGGCTAAGGCGAGGGGGCTGGTCCGTGCGGTGACGGCGACGACCCCCCACTGCCCGTGACCGCCGCGGGTCACGGGCGGGAGGCCGGATCAGAAGGCCGAGGGGGTGGCCGTGTAACCGGCCTTGGCGATGGCGGCGACGATGTCCTCGACGGAGGTCGTGGTCGCGTCGTGGTCGACCTCGATGCGGGCGGAGGCGAAGTGGACCGTCACGTTCTGCACGCCCTGGAGCCGGCCGACCTGCTTCTCGATCTTGCCCACGCAGGACGGGCAGGAGAAGCCCTCGGCGCGGAAGATGGTGTGGGCGGTGGTCGCGGTGGTCATCTGAGACTCCCTTCGTTCGTCGTGTCTGGTGCTGACACCGTCAACGTACGAGGGAATGGCGGGCCGATCCTTGACCTGGGTCAAGTTCGACGAACTGTCTTCGCGCAGGTCAGGAGGCAGGAGGCAGTGGCGCAGGACGCAGGACGACCCGGCGCCGGAGGGTGTCCGGGGCCGGGCCGGGGCTGGAAGGCGACGGCGGCGCCGTCGGGCCTTGCGGGGTGGTCAGTAGTTCTGCGGCGGATCCGAGGCGGGGAAGGAGGCCTTGCCCCAGTCATCGGCCTTGGCGTCGTCGTGCTCGTACCTGACCTGCTGCTGGGTGGCGTCGTGGACGAGCTGCTGTGCCAGGTCGGCGGCGTCCGTGGTGGTCACCGTCTTCGTGACCGTCACCGTCTCGGTCGTCGTCTGCGGCTCGTGGGTGGCTTCGCTCATGACGTCTCCTCTCGGTTGTCTCCATTATCGGCTTCCTCCCGTGTCAATGCACGGTTACACCGGCCCTGGGGATGTTCAATCGCGGTGTTGTTCAGTCCCGGAGCTCGATCGGCAACCGGTCCCGGTCGTCGGTGATGTCCGTGTAACCGTGCGGGGCGGGCTTGCCGTCCTCGCCGAGCGAGACGAACACCATCCTCTCGATCGTCAGGATGACGTGGCGGGTGATCATGTTGCGGACCTCCGCGCGCATGGTGAGGGAGGTGCGGCCGAAGTGGGTGGCCTTCAGGCCCATCTCGATCATGTCCCCTTGGCGGGCCGAGGACACGAAGTTGATCTCGGAGATGAACTTGGTGACCACGCGGTGGGTGCCCAGCTGGATGCTCGCGTAGATGGCGGCCTGCTCGTCGATCCAGAGCAGCAGCGACCCGCCGAAGAGCGTGCCGTTGGCGTTGAGGTCCTCGGGCTTGACCCACTTGCGGGTGTGGAAGCTGACGGGGTCAGCGCCGGCCCGCGCGGTGCCGTCCGGTCCGGGGACGGGCAGGGCGGAGGTGCGGTCGGCGGGCTCGTTCGGGGGCTGGATGGTCATGGGGGGAGCGTAACCCGGGGCGTGGCTGCGGGGCAGGGTGGAGGGTATCGACATACCTATGCGTATAGGTATATGGTCGGTGACGAAGCAGGTGTGGGGCAGATCACTCCCTGCTCGCAGAACCCCCTCCGCAGGACCATCCGAGAGGACCGAACCGATGTCTGAAACCGTTGTGACCACCAAGTCCCTGCAGGACGTGCTGGACGAGTCCGGCAACGTCGTCGAGCGCCTGCGCAATGCGCAGATCGGCGCGTACATCTACCCCGTCGTGGCCCCCGAGTTCTCGAACTGGCGCTCCGAGCAGCGCGCCTGGCGGGACTCCGCGGTGCTCTTCGACCAGTCCCACCACATGGACAACCTGATCCTGCGCGGCCCGGACGCCATCAACCTCATCTCGGACACCGCCATCAACTCCGTGGCCAACTTCGCCGTGGACAAGGCCAAGCAGTATGTCCCGGTCACCCCGGCCGGTCACGTCATCGGTGACGGCATCATGTTCCGCCAGGCCGAGGAGGAGATCGTCTACGTCGGCCGCGCTCCGTCCACCAACTGGCTGCTGTTCAATGCCGAGAAGAACGGCTACCAGAACCTGGAGATCGTCGAGGACCGCCGCTCGCCCTCCCGCCCCATGGGCAAGCCGGTGCAGCGCGAGTACTACCGTTTCCAGATCCAGGGCCCGCGCGCCTGGGAGATCATCGAGAAGCTGCACGGCGGCTCCCTCGAGAAGCTGAAGTTCTTCAACATGTCCTGGATGAACATCGAGGGCACCCAGGTCCGCACCCTGCGCCACGGCATGTCCGGCGCCCCGGGCCTGGAGATCTGGGGCCCCTACGCCGACTACGACCGCATGCGCGACGCCATCCTGGCCGCCGGTGAGGAGTTCGGCATGCTTGCCGTGGGCTCCCGGGCCTACCCCTCCAACACCCTGGAGTCCGGCTGGATCCCGTCCCCGCTGCCGGCCATCTACACCGGCGAGGGCCTGCTGGCCGAGTACCGCCAGTGGCTGGGCGCCGACTCCTACGAGGCCAACAACGCCGTGGCCGGATCGTTCGTCTCGGACAACATCGAGGACTACTACCACACCCCCTGGGAGCTCGGTTACGGGTCCTTCGTGAAGTTCGACCACGACTTCATCGGCCGCGACGCCCTGGAGAAGATGGACCCCGCCGCCCAGCGCAAGAAGGTCACCCTGGCGTGGGACGCCGAGGACATCCAGCGCATCCAGGCCTCGCTGTACGACACGGAGGGCACCCCCTTCAAGTACTTCGACCTGCCGCTGGCCAACTATGGCTCGTCCAACTTCGACAAGGTGATCGACGACGACGGCACCGTGGTGGGCGTGTCCATGTTCACCGGCTACTCGGCGAACGAGAAGCGCGCGCTGTCCCTGGCCACCATCAACCCGGACGTGCCCGAGGGCGCCCGGCTGAAGGTCGTCTGGGGCGAGGAGGACGGTGGTACGAAGAAGACCACCGTCGAGCCGCACCAGCAGACCGAGGTCAACGCCACCGTCTCCCCGGTGCCGTACTCCGCCGTGGCGCGTGAGTCCTACCAGGAAGGCTGGCGCACCGGCTACAAGGCCTGAGTCCGGCCCGCTGTCCGGATCCGGACGGGTGGCCCGTGATGGGTAGTCCCTCGCGGGCGGCCCGTGACGGGTCGCTGGCCCCATCTTGACCCGGCCCGAGCGCGCGGCGCCCCATCTCCTCGGAGGTGGGGCGCCGTCGTCGTGGGTGAGTCGGCCGGGAATCATGCCGGGGCGGACAGATCCCCGGTTCCTGCCGGACTGAATGGTCCATTGGAGCATGGTTGACCGGCGGCGGGTCATTCCACAGCTCGCCTCCCGGAGTCATCCGGCCGGGTTGTCCACACGCTCGGCCACCGGGGCAGCACGGCGACCGCGTTCCGCGATGTGCTGGACCGATGACGCTCACGACATCCCCATCCCGTGCAGGTGTGCCAGGACTCTACGCGCACCATCCCGTGCTCATGCAGGCGGACGGAACCCTGCGCGCCTGGACCATCCCGATGATCCTGGCGGACCCATCGGGCGCCTCTGCGCAGGACCCCCGACGACTGTCGAGGGCCGTGGAGCGTGGTGACCTCATCCGGATCCGTCCGGGTGCCTACGCCGAGCGCGCGGGATGGAACGACGCCTTTCCGATGAGCCGGTACATGGCCACCGTGCTCGCCATCGCCGCCTCCCGGCGGGCGGGTGACGCGGTGTTCTGCCGGGAGACGGCGCTGGCCCTCCACGGGATCAGCCTGTGGTCGTTACCGCGAGAGGTCAGTGTCCGGACGGCCCGCGCCGGATCGACGGGAGCCAGGAGGCCGGCTCGCATGCCCGGCGCCCAGCACGCGCCGTTCGCGGAGCGGCACCGGATGTGGCCGCAGGCGTGGCGATCACTCCGGGACGTGGACCGGGGTGGCACACCCTCCGAGAAGCTGGTGCTGGCCGGAGTCTCCCTCCGGGTCGAGTCCCTGGACCGGGCGCTGGCCGACACCGTCCCCCGCATGGACCCCGCGGAGGCCGCCACGGTGCTGGACGCCCTCCTGGCCGGCCGGCCTGCCGGACTCAAGAACACGAGGGCGTCCACGCCGACGCCCTGGTCCAGGGAGGAAATCCTGGGCCTGCAGGAGCTCTGCACCTCGGCGGCCGCGAGGGAGCGGATGTTGACTCGCGCACGATTCGCCACGGGTGAGACCGAGTCGCCGGGAGAATCCGTCAGCCGAGTGGTGATCCGCGACCTCGGATTCGCCCTGCCGGACATGCAGCATCGGGTGCACGACGAGAACGGCGCGCTGCTGGGCATCACGGACTTCTGGTGGGAGGGCGCCGGCACGGTGGGGGAGTTCGACGGCCTGGCGAAGTATCTGGGCCGGCGCAGTTACTCCGGGCTCTCCGCGGAGCAGGTCATCGCCGAAGAGAGGCGCCGTGAGGATGCCATCTGCGACCGGGGGCTGCGCATGGTGCGGTGGTTGGCGGAAGACCTGCGCAACCCGGCCAGACTGGAGGCGAAGTTGCGGCGAGCGGGTGTGCCTCGGCGGAGGTGACCGGAATGTCAGGTGATGGGCTACCGAAATGTCAGGCCAGAATGGACATCTCCCGAGGTCCTCCCGGCCTGATTCGTCCATCCGAGGATGATTAGCGCCTGGGATTATTAGCGGTCGTGATGATTGGCGCACGTGATGACCGCTGCCCGTGACGCGGGGCGTTTGGGCCTCAGCCTCGAGCGTTGTCACCGGCCTGGGAGCCGATCAACCGGCCACCGCTGTTGAGCTGGAGGGCGCACAGCACCTGGCGGTCGCCCTCGGACCAGGACCCCGAGGACGGGGTGTACATGGTGTACCCGAGATCGGAGTCCTCCGGGGCCGTGCCCGTGAAGGCGGTGAACTCCGCGCGGCAGCCGGCGTCGGCAAGCCCGTGCACCCGCTCGTCGCCCGGCCAGGACGGCTCGTCGAGCTGGAACAGGGCGTAGGCCTCGAGGTCATGGGCCACGGTGCAGGGCACCACCGCGACCGCGTAGAGGCCGTCCGCGGTCGGCCGGTCGTAGCACTGGCCCGGGGACAGTTCGAAGATGCTCGTCTCCACCGCGGAGACGGCGGGCGTCGGGGTGGACGTCCCGACCACCTCCTCCGTGGCTCCCGGACCGCCGCACCCGGTGAGCAGGGCCGCGAGGGCGAGTGCCGCCGTCGGGGCGGACAGGGCGCGCGCAGGCCGGGGACGACTCATGTCCTCCACTCTACGGAGGCGACCGCGCGTGTCTGTGTCCTCGCGGCCGCCACCGCAGTCCTCACGGAGTGGCTGCGACCCCTGGCCCCGCACCCCCCCGCCACACAGCGCTGCCGAAGTCCCTCGCCACGCAGGGCTGCCGCCGCCGGGATCCCGACGACGGCAGCGCGGTTTGGCGGCGATGGGGAGGGGGTCAGTGCTTGCGCTGGTACTCCTCGATCCACTCGGCGGTCGCGCGCATGCCACCGAAGGTGTAGAAGTGCAGCTTCACGTCGCCGTGGTCCTCGGTCATGGCCGCGTCCAGGGCGGAGATCAGCTTGTCGGGACCGGCGGTGCCGAGCAGGTTGGTCAGGGAGAAGCCGTACTTCTTGGCGATGCCGGCGGAGGTGGAGACACCGAAGCGGCTGGCGTAGGTCAGCAGGCGCTTGATGCCGGCGGGGCCGGGCACGCCCACGCGGATCGGCAGCTGGATGCCGCGGCGGCGGACCTCCTCGATCCAGTGCACGATCGGGTCCACGTCGAAGCCGAACTGGGTGAGGATCGTGCCGTTGAGGCCCTGCTCCTGCAGGGAGGCGTTCTTGCGCTCGAGGGCGTCCCAGAGCTGGGCGTCGGTGATGTCCGGGTGGCCCTCGGGGTAGCCGGCGATCGAGATGTCCGTGAACCCGTGCTCCTTGAACAGGCCGGACTCGATGACCTCGAGCGAGGAGGCGTACGGCCCCATCGGCTCGGACGGGTCCCCGCCGACGGCGAAGGCGTGGGTGGTGCCGACCTGCTCCCGCAGCGCGGTGAGGAACTCGACGAGCTCCGTCTGCGAGGTCAGCCGGCGGGCCGAGATGTGGGGGACCGGGACGAAGCCGAGGTCCCGGGCGGCGGTGGAGGCCTTGACGCGCATGGACAGGTCCTCGTTGCCGAGGAAGGTGACGTTGATGCGGGTGCCCTGCGGGATGACGGAGGCGGCATCGCGCAGGGACTCGATGTCCTTGTCCTTGCCGGTCATCTCCAGCGAGGGCTCGGTCATGACGGTCTGGCGGCCGGTGGCGGGGGTGGCGTTCATGGCATTTCCTCGGCGGTTCTCGGGTCGGCGGGCCCGATGGTGGCGCCCCGACGGTGGTCTCGATCACACTGCTGGAACCGACACTAATATAACTATGGCGATAGGTATAGAGGTGGGGCTCAGTCGGCGGCCTTGATGCCCCGGTCCGCATAGGGCGCACTCCATCGGCGGCGCAGGGACGCGACCCGGACGGCGAACACGGCGACCATGATCAGGGCCAGCGACAGCCAGTTGAACCAATGCAGCCACCACAGCAGCGCGGTCAGCGCGGCCCCGAACAGCGCAGGCACCGCGTAGAGACCCCGCGGGTTGAAGATCTCGGGCACCTCGTTGGCCGTGACGTCGCGCAGCAACCCACCGACCACGGCGGTGGTCACGCCCAGCACGATCGCCATGACCGGGGTGATCCCGGCCGCCAGCGCGGTCCGGGTGCCGGTGACGCAGAACAGGGCGAGTCCGGCGGCGTCGAACACCAGCAGGCCGCGGCGCATCCGGTCCTGCCGGATGAAGCGGACGTAGACCAGGCCCGCGGCGAGCAGCGGCGGGAGCAGGTAGAGCGGGTTGGAGAAGGAGTTCGGCACGCCCTCGTTGATGATGAGGTCCCGCACCACGCCGCCGCCCAGGCCGGCGAAGAACGCCAGGAACACCGACCCGATGATGTCGAAGTGGCGCCGGGCCGCCAGCAGGGACCCGGACACCGCGAAGAAGAACACCCCGAGCAGGTCCAGGACCAGCAGCAGGGTGGGCAGCGCGGACTCCAGCTGCTCGACCAGCGGGTCCAGCTCGTTCGAGGGTGACGGGATCTCCGGTTCCACGCCCGCCCGCCACAGCGTCAGCGTGATCATCGCTGTCCCCGGCGCGGGCTCAGACGCCCTGCGCCAGCTCCTCGGCCAGCCCGGTGTAGGAGGCGGGGGTGAGCGCCATCAGGCGGGCCTCGGCGTCGGGCCCCAGGCCCAGGCCGGCCACGAACTCGCGCATCCGCGCCCCGTCCACCCGCTGGCCGCGGGTGAGGTCCTTGAGCCGCTCGTAGGGGTTGTCCATGCCCTCGACACCGGCGATCGCCTGGGCGCGCATCACGGTCTGCACGGCCTCGCCGAGCACCTCCCAGTTCTCGTCCAGGTCCCCGGCGAGCACCTGCTCGGCGACCTTGAGCTGCTTCATGCCCTTGGTGACGTTGGACAGGGCCAGCACCGAGTGGCCCAGGGCCACCCCGATGTTGCGCTGCGAGGTGGAGTCGGTGAGGTCGCGCTGCCAGCGGGACTCCACCAGGGTCGCGCCCAGGGAGTCCAGCAGCGCGTTGGAGAGCTCGAGATTGGCCTCGGCGTTCTCGAAGCGGATCGGGTTGACCTTGTGCGGCATCGTCGAGGAACCGGTGGCGCCGGCCACCGGGATCTGGGCGAAGTAGCCGATCGAGATGTAGCTCCACACGTCCACGCAGAACCCGTGCAGGATCCGGTTGAACCGGGCGACGTCCGCGTACAGTTCCGCCTGCCAGTCGTGCGACTCGATCTGGGTGGTCAGCGGGTTCCAGGTCAGTCCGAGGTGCTCCACGAACGTGCGGGAGACCTCCTGCCAGTCGGCGCCCGGCGCGGCGGCCAGGTGTGCGGCGTAGGTGCCGGTGGCGCCGTTGATCTTGCCCAGGTACTCCTGCTGCTCGATCCGCCGCAGCTGCCGCTCCAGCCGGAACACGAACACGGCCATCTCCTTGCCCAGCGTGGTGGGCGTGGCCGGCTGGCCGTGGGTGCGGGAGAGCATGGGCACGCCCGCCGCGCTCGCGGCCAGCTCGCGGATGGTCCCGACGGCGGTGCGGGCACCCGGGAGCCAGACGTCCAGCACCGCGTCGCGCACGCCCACGGCGTAGGAGAGGTTGTTGATGTCCTCGGAGGTGCAGGCGAAGTGCACCAGCGGCGTCAGATGGGCCAGCCTGAGGCCCTCGAGCCGGCGGCCGATGTAGTACTCCACGGCCTTGACGTCGTGCACGGTCTTGGCCTCGATCGAGCCCAGCTCGTCCACGCCCTCGGGGCCGAAGTCCGTGACGACGGCCCGCAGTCCCGCCTCCTGCTCCGGCGTCAGCGGGGACAGTCCGGGCAGGACCTGGCGGTTGGCCAGGTGGATGAACCACTCCACCTCCACGTGGATGCGGTTGCGGTTCAGCGCGGCCTCGGACAGGTGGTCCGCCAGCGGCGCGACGGCGGCGCGGTACCGTCCGTCGAGCGGGCCCAGCGGGATGCCGGCGTCGGCCAGGGACTGGCGGGCCGGCGTCGGGCCCTGCGACGCGGGGGCGGCGGCCGACGCTGCGGGCGAACCCGCGGCGGAACCGGTGGCGGAGGCGGACTGCGGCGTGGAGGACTCAGGCATGGCCCATATTCTCCCACGCGCCGCGACGCCGACATGCTGACTGCTTCACGCGTGGGATCGGCCATGCTGTGGACATGGCGAAGAGATCGAGGTTCGGGTGGCCGTGGAGGCGCACGGCTGGGAGCGGGACGGCTGGGACGGAGCCTGTGGACGAGTTCCCGGACGGGTCGCGCTGGGCCGAGGTGCGGGGGCTGAGGCTGCACTACCGCGTGGTCGGCCGCCCCGGCGGCACTCCGCTCGTGATGCTCCACGGACTCCTGGGCCATGCCCGGGAGTGGGACCCGGCCGTGGCGGAACTGGCGGTGACCCACCAGGTCTGGGTGCTGGACCAGCGCGGGCACGGACTGAGCGACTGGGCCGGGGACTACGCACGGTCCACCATGGCCGAGGACCTGATCGCGTGGCTGGAGGCGGTCGGCCTGGACCGCCCCGTCGTGATCGGGCACTCGATGGGAGCCACCGTGGCCCTGCTGGCCGCGGCGCGGCGGCCCGACCTGTTCGGGAGGCTGGTCATCGCCGACACCGCGCCGAAGACCGCCGACGGCCAGCTCCAGGCCTGGTTGCGCGAGTACCTGCAGGAGCTCGGAGCCGCGTCCCACGGCACCGTGGCCGAGGCGCTCGCCCTGCGCTCCGGTGGTCCCCGGGCCCGTCCCGACCTCGTCCGCCGGTCGGTCGAGCAGAGCCTGGTGCGAGGCGACGACGGCCGGTACCGCTGGCGCTTCGACGCCCGGGGGCTGGTCGGCTCGCTCGACAGCGTGGACCCGGCCGTGCTGTGGGACGCCATCGACGCGATCTCCTGCCCGGTGCTGCTGCTGCGCGGTGAGCACAGCCTCGAGCTGTCACCGGAACTGTCCGGGGAGATGGCGCGGCGCCTCGGGGACGCCCGGCTGGGCACGATCGCCGGCGCCGGCCACGATCTCGCGCTCGAGAACCCCGAGGGGGTGGCGCGGGCCGTGTTGGACTACCTGGCCGGGGACTGAGTGGTGGTCGTCGATATGCAGGTTCCCGCCAGCGTTCTCTGATAGACCATCAATCACGGCGTCTTCCCCCGGCGTCGGCGTTTCCTCGAAGGAGAGAGTTTCATGACTGTGACTGCAGAGACCACGACCGCCACGTTCGCCGGGCAGCCGGTGGACACCCAGTTCATCGCCGGTGAGTGGCGGGCGGGGCATTCGGAGAAGGTGAACACGGACACCAACCCGTTCAACGACCAGGTGGTGGCGCGGATCCGGCAGGCCTCGGGAGAGGACCTGGACGAGGCCTACCGTGCGGCCGAGGCCGCCCAGCCCGGCTGGGCCGCGATGGCCCCGGGCGAGCGGGCCAGGATCATCCGCCGGGCCGGGGAGATCCTGGAGGAGCGCCGCGAGGAGATCGTGTCCTGGCTGGTCGCCGAGGGCGGGGCGACCATGCTCAAGGCCAACATCGAGGTGTCCCTGGCCGCGGGCATCACGGCCGAGTCCGCCTCGTTCCCGACCCGGGTGCACGGGACCATTCATCCCTCGAACACCCCGGACCGGGAGATGCGGGTCTACCGCAAGCCCGTGGGGGTGGTGGGGGTGATCAGCCCGTGGAACTTCCCGCTGCACCTGTCCCAGCGCTCGGTGGCCCCGGCCCTGGCGGTGGGCAACGCCGTGGTGATCAAGCCGGCCTCGGACACCCCGGTGACCGGCGGGTTGCTGCTGGCCAGGGTCTTCGAGGAGGCCGGGCTGCCGGCCGGAGTGCTCTCGGTGGTGGTGGGTGCCGGTTCGGAGATCGGGGACGCGTTCGTGGCGCACCCGGTGCCGCGGTTGATCTCCTTCACCGGGTCCACCCCGGTGGGCCAGAACGTGGGCACCGTGGCCACCAGTGGGGAGCACCTGAAGAAGGTCTCCCTGGAACTGGGTGGCAACGCCCCGCTGGTGGTGCTGGACGACGCGGACCTGGACGCCGCCGTCGGCCAGGCCATTCCTGGTACTTTCCTGCACTCGGGCCAGATCTGCATGTCCGTGAACCGGATCATCGTCCAGGCCCCGGTCTATGACGAGTTCGTGGCCAAGTTCACCGCCGCGGCCCAGTCGGTGAAGTTCGGGGACCCGGCCGCCGAGGGCACCCTGGTCGGCCCGGTGGTCAACGACTCCCAGCTCGAGGGACTCAAGAAGAAGATCGACGGGGCCCGTGCGGCGGGGGCGACGGTCGCGGTCGAGGGCGAGATCACCGGCCGCGTCGTGCCCCCGCACGTGTTCACCGACGTGAGCCCGGAGATGGAGATCGCCCGCGAGGAGATCTTCGGCCCCATGGTCGCGGTGCTCAAGGCCGAGGACGAGGACCACGCCCTTCAGCTGGCCAATGACCACGTCTACGGGTTGTCCTCGGCGGTGTTCACCCAGGACCTGGACCGCGGGGTGCGGTTCGCCCAGCGGGTCAAGGCCGGGATGACGTTCGTCAACGAGATGACCGTCCAGGACGAGGCCCACGTGGCCTTCGGCGGCGAGCGCAACTCCGGGCTGGGCCGGTTCAACGGTGAATGGGCCATCGAGGAGTTCACCACCGCCCACACCATCGGCGTCAAGCGCCTCTGAATGGCCGGACCGGCCGCGGGGGATCGTCCCTGAACCCCGCCGCCTGACATCAGGAGTGGGATTCGTCGGCCATGAGGGCATCCTTGGCCGACGAATCCCACACCTGATGCGTCCGAGGCCTTCCGGCCCCCGGCGTCATCCCCTCCGGCGGCGGCGTCGCACCATCCCGGTGCGACGCCGCCGTCGTTCGTGCGCGGATCGTCATGGACTACGCGCGGAAAGGCAATCGACGTGGCCCCGGGCCTGCCTACGGTGACGCCTATCACCGTGTCCCGGGCGGTGCCGCAGTGGCCTGCCCGGGGCACGGCCAAGAGCACTGACCGACCCGGAACGGAGCGCCTCGATGCCCGAGACCACCCCCACAGAACCCACTGACTTCCTGGTGATCGGAGCCGGTTCCGCCGGTTGCGTCATCGCCCGCCGGCTCCTGGACGCCGGGCACACGGTCACCCTCGCGGAGGCGGGAGACCACGACATCAACCCGGACATCGACGACGTCTCCCGGCTGGGCTACCTGTGGGGCTCGGACGTGGACTGGAACTACTTCACCGAGCCCCAGCCCGAACTCAACGATCGCCGCGTCCACCTCCCCCGGGGCAAGGTGCTCGGCGGTTCGCACGCCCTGAACGCGACCATCTGGGTCCGGGGCGACCGGGCCGACTTCGACGGCTGGGCCCAGGACGGCTGCACCGGCTGGTCCTGGGACGAGGTGCTCCCGTACTTCCGGGCCATCGAGGCCTACGCGGACGGCGAGCCCGGGGTCCGCGGCCAGGACGGCCCGCTGGACGTCACCACGGACTACCCGCGCCACCCCGTCCAGCAGGCCATGCACGACGCCACCGTCCAGGAGGGCGTGCCCCGGAACGCCGACTACAACGCCGGCTCGGTGGAGGGCGTGGGGTGGATGCAGCTGAACCTGCGGGACCACAAGCGCTTCAACACCTGGCGGGCCTACCTCAAGCCGATCGCCGACCATCCGAGGCTCACCCTCGTCACGGGCGCTCACGCCCGGCGACTGCTCATCCAGGACGGCGCGGTGACGGGTGCGGAGTTCGCGCGCGGGCAGGAGCGGTTCACGGTCGAGGCGGGGGAGGTGGTCCTCACCGGCGGGGCGATCGGTTCGCCGGAACTGCTCCTGCGCTCGGGCGTGGGCCCCGCCGAGCACCTGCGCGAGGTGGGTGTGGACGTGGTGCTGGACCTGCCCGGCGTCGGGCGCAACCTGCACGACCACCTGCTGGTGCCGGTGGTCTGCACCACCGAACAGCCCCAGCCGGCGCCCGAGGTGGCGGTGGCCCAGGTGCACTACTGGGCCAAGTCCTCACCGGTGATGGACGTGCCGGACACCCAGCCGATCTTCTTCTCGGTGCCCATGTACACCAACACCGCCGGCGAGCTCATGGAGGGGCCCGAGGAGGGGTTCTCCCTGCTGGCGGGGATCGTGCGGCCGGCCTCCCGGGGCAGCCTGACGCTGTCCGGGCCCGAGGCGGAGGACCCGGTGCGCATCGACCTGGGCGCGTACACCGCACCCGAGGACCTGGAAGCGATGCTGTTCTCGCTGCGCCAGTGCCGGTCCATCGCGGCCCGGCCCGCCCTGCAGGAGCTCGGCGCGCAGGAGGTCTTCCCCGGCCCGGCCGTGGGTGACTCGGACGATGAGCTGATCGCGTACATCCGCAACACCACCACGACCTACCACCACCAGGTCGGCACGTGCGCGATGGGCACCGGGGCACAGTCCGTGGTGGATCCCGAGACCTTCCGGGTGCACGGCCTGCGGGGGCTGCGGGTGGCGGACGCCTCGATCATGCCCCGGGTGACGACCGGCAACACCAACGCCCCCTCCGTGCTGATCGGGGAGAAGGCCGCCGCGGCGATCACCGGCGTCACCCCGTTCTGAGCCGGCGCTTCCGGGTCACCTCTTCGGCCCACCCACGACGGCGGCGCCGCACCCTGCGCAGGTGCGGCGCCGTCATCGTCCGGTGGCTGGAATCGTCCCTCCCAGCACCGTTCAGGGGGACAGGACCAGCCACCGGGCTGGTCCCGGTGAGTCTCAGTCGCGGGGTGCGCCGGCCGCGACGGGCTCCTCGTCCTGCGCGGCGGTGTGGACGGGACGCCCCGCGAACCAGGTCTGCAGCACCCGGGTCCGGTGGATGTCCTCCGGATCCACCGTGAACACGTCCTGGTCCACCACGATGAAGTCGGCCGCCAGACCCCGGGCGAGTCGGCCCGTCACGTCACCGAGGCCCATGGCGCGGGCCGGTTCCCGGGTGAACGCGGCCACGGCCTCCTCCACTGTCAGGGCCTGGTCGGCGTTCAGGGCACCGGGCATGGACCCGTCCGGGCTGCGGCGTGTGACCATGGTCTGCAGCCCCACCCAGGGGTCCGGGCTGGGCAGGGCACACGGCCAGTCCGAACCGGCCGCCACCACGGCCCCGGAATCCACGAGATCCCGCATCGGCCAGCTCTGCTCGAACACCTCCTCGCTGACCTGCTGGGAGATGGAGGACTGGATGACCGAGGGGTACCAGATGTAGGGGGACGCGTCCGCCACGACGTCCAGCTCGGCGAACCGGGGCAGGTCCTCGTGCGCGATGTACTCGGCGTGCGCCACGTGGAACCGCGGCTGCCCGCCGTGGGTGCGGCGGACGTGCTCCACGGCGTCGAGGACGATCCGCACGGCGGCGTCGCCGGTGGCGTGCAGCTTGGCGCTGAGGCCCCGCCCGACGGTGTCCGCCAGCGAAGCGCGGAGCTCCTCGGGATCCCAGATCAGGTGCCCGCGGTCCTCGGGGGAGTGATGGTCGGCGCAGCAGCGGTAGGGGCCCAGCATGGCCGAGGTGCGGGTCATCGGGACCCCGTCCAGGACGTACTTGGCGAAGTCGGGACGGACGTGGGTGCTGCGGTACTGCTCGGCGGCCTCGAACAGCTCCGGTCCCACGGCTCCGGGTTCCAGGAACTGCTGGGCCGGCATGGAGGCCACCACCCACGCGGTCAGTTCACCTGCGGTGTCCATCTGGTGCAGCGCCCGGAGGGTGGGTTCCATCGTGGCCGCCTCCTGCACCGAGGTGATGCCGAAGGAGTGCGCCGCGCGCAGGCCCTCCTGCAGGGCGCGGCGGAGGTAGGCGTCCAGGTCCTGGATGCTGTCGGCCACCGTCGCCTCGGCCACCTGGGAGGCCATCTCCCACAGCACACCGGTCAGCCGGCCCTCGTGGTCACGGACATAGGTGCCGTCCTGGGGATCGGGCGTGTCCGGGCCGACCCCCATCAGCTCCAAGGCCCGCGAGTTCACCCACCGGTTGTGCATGGAGTCGTCCCGCAGCATCACCGGGCGCCCGCCCGAGGCCTCGTCCAGGGCCGCCAGCATCCCGACGTCGGTGAGGGTGTCCATCACGGTGGACCCCACGATCCCACCGACGACCCAGTCGTCCGGCTGCAGGGCGGTGCTCCACTCCCGCACCTTGGCGAGGATCCCCTCGACGGTGTCCGTCGGAAGCACCGGCAGTTCCCAGGCGAGCTGGCGGCCGCCGAGGCCGAGGTGGATGTGCACGTCGCAGAAGCCCGGCATCACGAGCGCGCCCTGCAGGTCGACGAGTTCGGCGTCCGGTCCCGCCGCTTGCCGGGCCTCGGCCAGCGAGCCGGCCACGAGGATGCGCCCCCCGGCCACGGCCAGGGCCTCCACCCAGGGGTGGTCGCGGTCGGCGGTGAAGATGCGGGATCCGGTCAGCACCAGCGGTCCGTCGGAGCCCGACGCCGGCCCGGCCGGTTCCCGGGCGGGCGCGCCACCCGGCGTCGAATCGCCGGAGGGGGAGGGGAAGGGGGAGGGTGAGGGTGAGGACATGTGCGTTCCCTTCATCGTGTGGTTCATGGAGTCAGCAGGTGAGGTGACGGTCGGCGGGTGACTCTCGGGTGACGCTCAGCGGGTCACGCTCGGGCCACTGTCGGCTCACGGCCGGGTTGCGGCGGTGCCGGGACGGGGGCCGCCCGGGCGGCGGGTCCGCAGGGCCAGGGCGCAGGCGAAGCAGACCGCGACCTCCAGGGCGACGATGGCCAGCATGAGCGACGTTCCCGCGCCGGCCCCAGGCTCGACGACCGCCGTCGCCGTGAAACCCGTCGTGGCGGGCGTCGCGGTGCCGGCGCCCGCTCCGTGGGCTCCGTGGTGGCCGCCACCGAGCGCCCCGGTCAGCAGCACCACGTGCAGCAGGGCCATCACCCCGGCCATCACCCAGAGGTGCCGCAGCGCCCGGATCCGGTGACAGGCCGTGCCCGCCGTCCGGGTGTCACCCCGGCGGACCGCGCCGACCGCGCACCACAGGCACCACAGGGCCATGGCGCCCATCAGCAGGGACAGGACCACGCCGTGGGAGTGGGCCACCAGCATCCAGCCGTGCAGCGGCACGGAGGCCGCGGCCAGGCCGGCCGCCACCAGGGTGGCCGGGCCCGCCAGGGTCACCGGCCCCGCCAGGCGCGAGGGGACACCGGTCCGGTCCGCGCCCGGCGGCAGGGCGACCCCGGCGGGACCCGGTGTATGGACCCTTCGGTGCGGCATCGCGGGAGTGCGGTGCCGCCGCCCCGGTCCGCCGGCCCGGCCGGATGCGGTGGTCTCAGTGGCCGCTACAGCAGCCATGACCTTCTCCGGCCGGGGCCTCGGTGCCGCCCTCACCCGGGGTGCAGCAGTGGCCGGATCGAGGAGCAGGGACGTCCAGGACGGGGGAGCGGTCGAAGAACCCCTCGGGCCGCAGACGGAAACCGACGTGGTCCACGGGCATGATCGGCCAGTCCTCCGGGCGCGGGAAGTGGGTCAGCCCGAAGGTGTGCCACACGACCAGCTCCTCGCCGTCCACGGTCCGGTCGGCCTGCGTCCAGTCCGGCAGGCCGCCGTCGCCAGCGTGCTGGTTCGGGAAGTCACCGGTGGGGTAGCGCTCGTCCTGGTGGTACGGGGAGACCCACAGGGCCTTGGAGGCGAAGGTGGCCCGGCGGTGGATGGAGGACCCCTCCGCCGCCAGCAGCGTGGGCGTCCCCTCGGGGTGCAGCTTGTACGCCACCGGCTGGCCGAGCCGGTTGGTGGACTCGGTGCTGGAGACCACCCAGGTGCGGCCCACGGACTGGTCGGCGTCCCGCTGGGCCTGCTGCTCGGTCGCCAGCACGGTGCGCTTGCGGGTGAAGGCGTTGCCGCGGGGGTTGTCCTCCGAGATCGGCAGGCGCACCGCGTCCTCCTCCTCGACCCGGCAGGCGCCGCCGTCGAGGGCGAAGTCGAGGCGGGCGGAGAACAGGTGCTGGTGGAAGGGGGCACCGAGACCAGGGGCCATCTCCGAGGCGAAGTCGGTGGGCCCGTCCGGCACCGCGGAGGTGAAGACGATGCCGGTGGCCTTGGCCTCGAACTCGATGGTGCCGTCCAGGTAGAGGTACCAGTAGAAGCCGTAGTCGTAGTTGCCGACCGTGGTGAAGAACGAGATCACCAGGCGCCGGTTGCGCCGCGTGTAGGCGATCCCGGACCACAGGTCGGTGTGCTTGGACAGGATGGACCAGTCCTCCTCGTGCATGCAGATGCCGTTCTTCACCTGCCGCGGCTCACCCACGTTGTTGACGACCCAGGGGGAGAGGTAGGTGATGTCGCCCAGGCAGTCGCAGCCCAGCTCCAGCGAGTTGGCCCACTGGCCCACGAGGTACTCGCCGGTGTCGAAGTAGTTCTGCCAGGACCGCACGGGGGAGGGATCGCCGTAGGGCACCACCATCTCCGCGATCACGGCCCGGTCCAGGATCCGGCGGGTGCGCTCGCCGTCCTGGAAGGAGATGTTGTGCAGCACCAGGCCCTCGCGCATGTCGAAGCCGACGTCCAGGGACCACTTCTCCCACTCCACGTGGTTGCCCCCGGTCACGGTGAAGGACGGGCCCTCGGGCTGGGTGATCTCGATCGGCTTCTGGGTGGTGCGGATCGGACCGGTCAGCTCCGGGTCGGTGTAGTTTCCGTGCTCGGCCGGCACCGGCATCACGCCGAGGTCGATCACCTGGTCGACGCTCCGGGCGGCCACGTCCACGTAGGCGACCAGGCCGTCGATCGGGTGGGCCCAGGCGGAATCGGTCTCGTGCTGCTGGTGGAAGGCCAGCCCGCGCAGGATGCGCCGGCCCCTCTCCTCCGGGTACTCGAACACGCCGGCGGACAGCGGGGCCACGCGGACCTCCTCGACCGGGATCCCGCGCTTGTCCAGCGCCTCGAGCCACCGCGGGTCCTCGGCGAGCACCGACTCCACGACCTCGAACTCCTCCTCCAGCACGGGCAGCTCGCCACTGGCCTCGGTGTCCAGCACCGTGTCCGACTCCACCCGGCGGTGCGTGGCGGAGACGACGACGTCGTGGGAACGGCCGTGCTCGGTGTTCAGCAGGAAGACGCGGAAGCGGCGGTCGACCGGGGCGTCGGCGGGAGTGCCGCGGGCCGGGTCGAGGAGGCCGAGGTACCCCATGCGCATGGACTCGGAGAAGAGCCCGGCCTCGGCGAGGACCTCGCGCACGATCGCGATCTCCTCGGGCGTCTGCAGGGCGTAGGCGCCGGGGGCGGAGTCCGCGGAGAGCACGGTGTCGTCGCGAGTACCGGAATTGGTGGTGGTCATGTCCGGACCTTTCGGGGAGGAGAGCCTGGGGTCGACGTCACAGTGAAGTGCGTCACGTTTCCATCTACAGTTGTAGAGAATAAGCTCGGGATGGCCCCGAGGGCAAGGGGTGTGTCGTCGCCGAGATCGCGCCCCGGGCGGGAGCGGCGCGGTGGCACAATGATCCCGACGACGGCGGGCCGGTCCCGCGGCGCGCTGCGGGGCGCGGGAGAGGGGGATGGCGATGCCGAAGGTGGTAGACCACGGGCAGCGCCGGCAGGAGCTGGTCGAGGCCACGTGGCGGATCATCGCCCGGCATGGCCTCTCCGGGGCCACCATGCGCCAGATCGCGGCCGAGGCCGGTTTCGCCAACGGCGCCCTCAAGCCCTACTTCCCCACCAAGGGCGAGCTGATCGAGGCGACCTACGCCTTCGTCTTCGACCGGACGAACCGTCGCGTCGAGGTGGCGACCCGCGACCTGGGCGGGCTGGCGGCGCTGGAGGCCTTCTGTCGCGAGGTGCTGCCCCTGGACGCCGAGCGGCTGGACGAGGCCCGCGTGGTGATCTCCTTCTGGCAGGAGGCCGCCCACGATCCGCGCGGAGCGGACCTCAACAACGCCTCGATGGCGCAGTGGCGGCGGTCCATGACCGGCTGGATGGAGCAGGCGCGCGCAACCGGCGAGCTGGAGCCGGGCGTGGACATCCCCGGGGTCGGCGACGTGCTGCTGAACTTCCTCCTCGGTAGCCAGATCTCCGCCGTCATCGACCGGTCGGCGACCGCGCCCGCCGACCTCGAGCGGCAACTGGCGGCCCAGCTGGAGCGGTTGCGCGCGCGGCGCTGACCCCACGCGCCCGGCGCTGACTCCACGCGCCCGGCGCTGACTCCACGCTCCCGGCACTGATCTCCGGTTGTCACCGCAGCGCCCCGGGTGCACCGGCGCCTGAGGTTTTCCTCCCAGTGGAGAGAAAACCGTGACGGGCGCCGTCCTGCCGCCTACAGTGGTCCTCACGGTGACCTGCGCCACACCCCCGATGGCGTGGTCAGCCACCGGAGCCGGCCCCGGCCCGCCCGGGTGCCCCGCTCGTCTCTCCAGGAGGATCACCATGTACCAGCAGGACACCGCCTCGGACTTCGTCCAGTGGCGCCGGCTCGTCTCCGAGTCGTTCGTGCCGCTCGCCGCCGAACAGGTGCGCCCGGGCCCGTTCACGGGGCACCTCGCCGGCAGGCACCTGCGGGAACTGGCGATCATGCGCGTCCAGGCCGGGTCCCATGCCGTACTCCGCACTCCGGACCTGATCGGCCAGGCCGGGCCGGGGTACTACAAGCTCAACCTACAGGTCAGCGGTCACGGGCTTCTGGTCCAGGACGGGCGCGAGACCCTGCTGCAGCCGGGGGACCTGGCGATCTACGACACCGAGCGTCCCTACTCGCTGTCGTTCGACGAGGAGTTCTCGACCCTCGTGCTGATGTTCCCCCGCCAGCTCGCCGGCCTGTCCACCGATGACGTCCGGGAGCTCACGGCGACCACGATGGGCGCCGGCCACCGGCTCGGGCAGGCCGTCGCCCCCTTCATCACGCAGATCGGTGCGATGCTGCCGACCCTGGACGGGCCGATCGGTCACCGGCTGGCCCTCAACGTCGTGGACCTGCTGGCCACCGTGATGGCGGACGAGCTCTACTCGCGTCAGGAGGCGGACAGCACCCAGCAGTCGCGACTGCTGCGCCGGATCCACCACTTCATCGAGTCCCAGCTGGCCAACCCGGACCTGGGACCGGACATGATCGCGGCGGCGCACTACATCTCCACCCGGGCCCTGCATCAGCTCTTCGCCACCACCGACCACACGGTGGCCCGGTGGATCAGGGAACGGCGGCTGGAACAGTGCCGCCGGGACCTGCAGGACCCGCTGCACCGGGACGTGCCCGTGGCAGCCGTCGGCGCCCGCTGGGGCCTCGCGGACCCGGCGCACTTCTCGCGGGTGTTCCGCGCCGAGTTCGGCCAGTCCCCGGCCCAGTACCGCCGCGACCACCTCTGAACCGGCCGGAGTCGACCCTGACGACCGCAACCAGTGCCGTCCGGCCCGCAGCCGGTGACGGCCAAGCCCGCGACCGGTGCCTGTCGCGCCCGCGGCCGGGCCGCCGTCGGGACCCTCACCACGGCCGCGCCGTGCACGAATCGTCAAGTGTCCTGCCCCCACGGCCAAGACCCGGCGCGTGCGGCACGGCATGCTGGGTGACCATCCTCGCTGATGTCTCATCAGCCCCGGCACCCGTTCCGGATCCCCCCGGATGACCCCAGGAGACGACATGTCCCAGTCCACCACCACCCGGAAGCACGGGGACTCCGTGCACCCCGGTCCCGAGACGCAGCCGGCCGACGACGGCCGCCTCGGCGCCCGCCGGATCGGCATCCCGGCGCTGGTCTTCATGATCATCGCCGCCTCGGCGCCGCTGACGGTCATGGCCGGCGGCGTGCCCAGCAACTTCGCGGTCACCTCGCTGGTCGGGATCCCGTTGTCCTTCCTGGTGCTCGGCGTCGTGCTGGTGCTGTTCTCCATCGGTTACGCCGCGATGAGCAGCCACGTGCACAACGCCGGTGCCTTCTACGCCTACATCGCCAAGGGCCTGGGCAAGCCCGTGGGCGTGGGGGCCTCGCTGGTGGCGGTGGTCGCCTACAACTGCATGCAGATCGGCATCGCCGGGTTGTTCGGCTTCGCCCTGTCCTCCTTCCTGGAGGGCACGGCCGGGATCTCGCTACCGTGGTGGGTGTGCGCCCTGGCCGCCTGGGTGGTCGTGGGCGTGATGGGCGTCAACCGGGTGGACCTCTCCGCCAAGGTCCTGGGCATCGTGGTGGCCGCCGAATTCCTCGTGGTCATCGTCTACGACGTGCTGGCCCTCGGCACGGCTCCCGAGGGCGTCACCGCCGACGGACTGGTCCCGGACCAGCTGTTCGCCTCCGGCGTCGGCGCCGCCCTGGCGTTCTCGATCGCCGCCTTCATGGGCTTCGAGTCCGGGGCGATCTACAACGAGGAGGTCAAGGACCCCAAGCGCACCGCCGGGATCGCCACGCTGATCGCCATCTCGGTCATCGCCCTGTTCTACGGCTTCTCCGCGTGGGCGATGGTGGTGGGCGAGGGAGCCTCGAATGTCATCGCCCGCTCCCAGGAGTTCGGACCGGACCTGATGTTCGTGTTCCTGGCCGAGCACGCGGGGGAGTGGTTCGTGACGCTGGCCAACCTGATGTTCATCACCAGCCTGTTCGCGGCCCTCGTGGCCTTCCACAACATCGTGGCCCGGTACTTCTTCGCCCTCGGCCGCGAGCGCGTCCTGCCCGGCGCGCTGGAGCACACCGGTGCCCGTTCCGGGGCGCCCGTGGCCGGCTCCCTGACCCAGTCGGCGCTGGCCCTCGTGGTCATCCTCGTCTTCGGTCTGGCCGGTGCCGGCTCCGACGACCCACTGTTCCCCGTGCTGACCCTGTTCACCTGGCTGACCAACATGGGCGCCTTCGGACTGGTGCTGCTGATGGCCCTGGCCTCGATGGCCGTGGTCGGGTACCTGCGGCGCCTGACCGGTGAGTACTCCGTGTGGACCCGGCTCATCGCCCCGGGCCTGGCCGCGATCGGCCTCGTCGTCCTCTTCGTGCTGATCGTGGTGAACTTCAACGTCCTGATCGGCGCCGAGGGCGTCACGGTCCTGAGCTGGCTGCTGCCGGCCATCGTGCTGGTGCCCGGCCTCTTCGGCACCCTGTGGGCCTGGTGGCTGCGGTCCGAGCGGCCGGCGACCTACCGCGGCATCGGGCAGGGCGGTGAGCTGGACTGACCTGACCCCGCAACAGCCTGAACCGCACCATCGCATACCGACCCTGAACTCCCGAGGAAAGGACCTCCCATGACCACCGAGACCACCACCGCCGCCGACCTGACGACCTACGAGAACCTGCTGTCCGCCATCTCCGCACCCGAGGGGCAGGGGGTCCCGATGAAGGACCCGGCCACCGGGGCCGTCGTCGGGCGCGCCCCGCAGCATGCCGAGGCGGACCTGGACGCCGCCGTGGAGATCGCCCGCCAGGCCCAGCCGGAGTGGGCGGCGAGGTCCCACGCCGAGCGCTCGGAGTACCTGAACCGCGCCGCCGACGCCGTGGAGGCCTGCGCGGAGGCACTGGCCGAGCTGCTCTCCCGTGAGCAGGGCAAGCCGCTCAACGGCCCCAACGCCCGGTTCGAGGTCGGGGCCTGCGCCGGGTGGCTGCGCGCCAACGCCGGGTTCGAGATCGAGCCCGAGGTGCTGGTGGAGGACGAGTCCGGCACGGCGGTGCTGGAGTACGTACCGGTGGGCGTGGTCGGGGCGATCGGGCCGTGGAACTGGCCGATGATGATCTCGATCTGGCAGATCGCCCCGTCGCTGCGGATGGGCAACACCGTGGTGCTCAAGCCCAGCGAGTACACCCCGCTGTCCGTGCTGGGCCTGGCCGCGGTGCTGAACCAGGTGCTGCCCGAGGGCGTGCTGCAGGTGGTGCCCGGCGGCGGTGAGCTCGGGGCGGCGCTGACCGCGCACCAGGACATCGACAAGCTGATGTTCACCGGATCGACCTCCACCGGCCAGGCGATCATGCGCTCGGCGGCGGACACCCTGAAGCGGCTGACCCTGGAGCTCGGCGGCAACGACGCCGGGATCGTGCTGCCCGACGCCGACCCCGAGGCGATCGCCGAGGGCCTGTTCTGGGGGGCGTTCATCAACACCGGCCAGACCTGCGCGGCGCTCAAGCGCCTGTACGTGCACGAGTCGCAGTACGAGGCGGTGTGCGAGGCGCTGGTGGACGTGGCCCAGAAGATGCCGATGGGCGTGGGCATGGACGAGCAGAACGTGCTCGGCCCGCTGCAGAACAAGGCCCAGTTCGACATCGTCACCTCGCTGGTCGACCAGGCCCGGGCGTCCGGGGCGCGGATCCTGACCGGCGGGGACCCGGAGGCGGACCAGGCCGGGTACTTCTACCCCACGACGCTGGTGGCGGACATCGACAACGACAACCCCCTGGTGGCCCAGGAGCAGTTCGGCCCGGCGCTGCCGATCGTGAAGTACTCGGACCTGGACGAGGTCATCGACTGGGCCAACGCCCTGGAGGTCGGGCTGGGCTCCTCGGTCTGGGGCACCGACCTGGAGGCGGCCCGTGCGGTGGCCGCCCGGCTGCAGGCCGGCACCACGTGGATCAACAAGCACGGCGCGATCGACCCGCGGGTGCCCTTCGGCGGGGTGAAGAGGTCCGGGTACGGCCTGGAGTTCGGCCTCGAGGGCCTGAAGTCCGTGGCCCTTCCCAAGGTCACCAGCTGGTGAGCTGAGTCCCGCCGGCTGGGCAACCCGGCCGGGCGACACCAGGAGTGGGATTCGTCGGTGAACAGGAGTGCTTTGTGCCGACGATTCCCACTCCTGATGCGTGTCCGCAGGCCGCGACCGCCCTACCGCTTGCGGTACAGCGCCTTGCGCTGGAACCTCGGTTCCGAGGTGACGAGCGCGCCGAGGGAGCGGAAGATGTCCTCGTCCACGGTGCCCAGGATCGTGGTGGTGTGCACGTTGCAGCTGGCGAGGTTGCGCAGCTCGGCCACCGCGCGCCGGGCGTTGTCGTCATCGGCCGCGGAGACGGACAGCGCGATCAGCACCTCGTCCGTGTGCAGGCGCGGGTTGCGCGAGCCCAGGTGCTGGGTCTTGAGCGTCTGGATCGGCTCGATCGCCTGGGGGGAGAGCAGGTGCACCGCGTCGTCGATCCCGGCCAGGTGCTTCAGCGCGTTGAGCAGCATGGCCGCCGAGCAGCCCAGCAGGTCGGAGGTCTTGCCGGTGATGATGGTGCCGTCGGCCAGCTCGATCGCCGAGGCGGGCTCGCCGGTGCGTTCCTCCACGGCCAGGGCGGGCCCGACGACGGCCCGGTCCTCGGTCTTGCACCCCGCCTTGGACATCACCATGGCCACGCGCTGGGAGACGGTGTCGTCCAGGTCGTTGATCCGCTCGTCCACGAGGGCCTTGTAGTAGCGGCGGATGACCTCCTGGCGGGAGGCCTCGCGGCACACGGCATCGTCCACGATGCACTCCCCGGCCAGGTTCACGCCCATGTCCGTGGGGGAGGCATAGGGGGAGGCCCCGGTGAGCTCCTCCAGCAGGGTCTTCATCAGCGGGAAGACCTCGACGTCCCGGTTGTAGCTGGTGACCTGCTCGCCGTAGGCGGCCAGGTGGTAGGGGTCGATCAGGTTGACGTCGTCCAGGTCGGCCGTGGCGGCCTCGTACGCCAGGTTCACGGGGTGTTCCAGCGGCAGGTTCCAGATGGGGAAGGTCTCGAACTTGGCGTAGCCCGAGGAGATGCCCCGGGCGTGGTCGTGGTACACCTGCGACAGGCACGTGGCGAGCTTGCCGGAGCCCGGGCCCGGCGCGGTGACCACGATCAGGTCCCGCGAGGTCTCGGAGTACTCGTTGGCACCGAAGCCCTGCTCGGAGACGATCCGGCGGGTGTCCTGCGGATACCCGGGGATGATGCCGTGCCGGGCGACCTTCAGGCCGAGGCGCTCGAGCCGTTCCCGGAACGCGTGGGCGATGTGGTTCGACTCCTCCAACTGGGTCATCACCACGTGCTCCACCAGGAATCCGCGCTCGCGGAACACGTCGATCAGCCGCAGCACGTCGTCCTCGTAGGGGATGCCGAGGTCGGCCCGGACCTTCTGCCGCTGCAGGTCTTTGGCGTTGATGCAGATGAGGATCTCGACCTCGTCCCGCAGCCGCTCCAGCATCGCGATCTTGTTGTCCGGGGTGAAACCGGGCAGCACGCGGGAGGCGTGCAGGTCGTCGAAGAGCTTGCCGCCCATCTCCAGGTAGAGCTTGCCGCCGATCTGCTGGCGTCGCTCGTGGATGTGGTGGGACTGCAGTTCGATGTACTTCTCGCGGTCGAAGCCCACGGGGCGGGCCGGGCCGGTGCCGGGTACCGCGGGCCGGGACGGGGCGGCGTCGTTCCCGGCCCTGGCAGCCGGATCGGAGGGGTGCGGGGCGGGGCTGGAGGACGAGGCGGTCACGCGGACACGCTAGCACCGGGCGGGTGCGCGTGGAGGGGCGGCGGGCTCAGCCGGCCCTGGGCCGGTCGATCGCGAGCACCTCGCCCAGGGTGCCCCACTCGTTGCGCCCCAACCGGGTCAGCGGGTCCAGCCTGCCGGCCAGCGGCAGGCTGCGGCCCCGGGCATCCGTGCTGAGCGTGTCCGTGTCCACCGAGACGTGGACGACGTTGCCCAGCACCAGGAAGTTCCCGCCCACGGGGATCACCCTGTCCAGGGTGCACTCCATGACCGCCGGGGAACCGGCCACCCGCGGCGGGTCCACCACCACGGAGTCCTCCCGCCCGATGCCCGCCGCCTCGAACTCGCTGACCTCGGGGCCGTAGGGAGCCGAGGTCTGGTTCGCCTGCTCGAACTGGGCCCGGGAGACCAGGGAGATCGTGAACTGGCCGGTGGCCTCGATGTTGTTCAGCGAGTCTTTGCGCGTGGTCGAGGAGAACAGCACGATGGGCGGCTGCTCCGAGGCCATCGTGAAGAACGAGTGCGGGGCCAGGTTGGGGATGCCGTCGGCGGACAGCGACCCGACCCAGGCGATCGGCCGCGGGATGAGGATCGACTTCACCAGCAGGGTCGTCTCCCGGTCACCCAGGGCCGCGGGGTCGAACTCGGTGCGCCGCGGGGCGGGGACGGGGCTCGAGTCGCCGCTCGGTTCAGTGCCCGGGGCGTTGTTCGGTCCGGCGTTCGGTCCGGGGTTCGGCTCGGTGCTCATGGGCCCAGTCTGCCGCACTCCCGGGGGGCCACGGGACCCGGCGGGGAGGGGCTGTGGACGGCTGGTGGCGGTCGGCCGGTGCACCGGCCCGCACTCCACAGCGGGCCGGTGTGCCGGGCCCGTCCCCACGCCCCGGTTCCGCCCACCGCCGACGCCGCCCGGTTCCCTAGCGTCGGAGACGTCACCATCCCGTTCGTCCAGGAGGACAGGCATGAAGACCGGTCACGGTGCCCCGCCGCCGCTCATCGAGATCGTCCAGACGCCGGTGCCGGTGCTGCCCGGCGGCGCGGTCACGCTGCCGGTGCCCGTGCCGAACCAGGAGGCGCTCTGCCACCATGCGGTGCGGGCGGCCGGGTCCATCGTCCCGGACGAGTCCCTGATCTGGTTGCTGGAGACGGCGGTGGCCCAGTTGCACCAGGTGGTGGAGGAGCTGGGCCGGGTCGGGGCCGGCACCCGTCAGGTCGCCGACCGGGTCCAGGCGCTGGAGGCCATCGACTGGGAGTCCCCGGCCGGCGCCGCCTTCGCCGCGCGCAGCCGACGGCTGCGTGTCCGCGCCGAGCACCTCGCCGCCACCGCCGAGGAACAGGTCGTCCTGGGGCGCACGGCGATCGATGACCTGCACCAGCGGATCGGCAGGCTCCGGTCCGAGCTCGCCGCGGCACGCGCCGTGCTCGCCACCGCCACGGCGCTGGGGGTGTGCTGATGGAGCGGCACTCCTCCGGAGTGGGCCGGCCCGGGCTCCTGGAGGGCGTGCGGGACGGGGCCGTGGAGGAGCGCACGGGCCAAGTCCCCGCGCGAACCCCTGCAGGACCCTCGTTCTCCGTCCGGGGCGGCCCCACGAGCATCCACGCGAACCTGGACGAACTGGAGCGGGGCAGCATGCTGCTGGCCGCGGTGGCTGCAGAATCCACGGCACTGGCCATCCGGGCCGCCGGGTGGGGATCGCTGCTGACGGTCGCCGCCCAGCAGAGCCCCCTGGCCGGTGCCCTGGGGGCACGCACGGCCGAACTGTCGTCCGGGCTGCTGGCCGTCGGCGCGGAGGCGGAGGTGCTGGAACACGCGGTCGGATTCTCGGTGCGGTCCTACCGGGAGGCGGAGGAGCGGGCGCTGCGGACGCTCCAGGGTGTCGTGGGCGTGCCGGCCCTGCTCGCGGCCGTGGTCCTGGTCTCCCACGGCAGGCCGGTCCCGGTCCCCGTGACGGAACTGGCGCTGCACGGGCTCACGGAGCTCAGCATGGCCGTGCTCGGGGTGATGAGCCCCGGGGCGGCCGTGGGACTCCGGATCGTCTCGGACGTCACCGGTTCGGTGGCGCGCGACGACGGCGGGGCGGGGCCCCTCACCGCGCCCGAGCGCCTCTATCCGCTGATCACGAGCGCGGGGATCATCACCGGGCTGGTACAGATCGGCCCAGTGACGGTCCGCTCCCTGGGCCCGGAGACGGCCGAGTACAGGATGGACGGGTCCCTTGGCGGTCTCATGGAGCAACTGGACGGGACCCGGGAGGGCGTGGCCGGGCCCGGTGCCATCCGGGTCACCCGCGTCTCCCCGGATGCCGAGGACGCTCCTGACCGGGTCTGGGTGGTCGCCCTCCCCGGAACCCAGGCAGCGCACCACCCGGAGGACGACGGCTGGTCGACCAACCCCTTCGACGTCAGCGGGAACGGCGAGGCCGTCGCCCTGGATTCCCAGCACGTGGCCGCGGCGGTCCACGAGGCGCTGGAGGCCGCGGGCGCGGACCCGGGAGACCCGGTGGTGCTGGCCGGTTACAGCCAGGGCGGGATCCACGCCGCACGGACTGCCGCCGATCCCCGGATCGCCGCAGACTTCGACGTGCAGGGGGTGTTCACCGTCGGCTCGCCGACGGGGGAGATCGCGCTGGACCCGCACGTGGAGGCCCTGCACCTGGAACACCTCGAGGACCCGGTGCCCGCCGTCGACGGTCGCGGCAACCCGCAGGGGGTCAACCGCACCACGGTGACCTTCGCCGGTGACGTGGAGGGGGCCGAACCGGAGGGCGTCACCCTGGTCAGGGCCCACGGCTTCGAGAACTACCGCGCCCACGTCACTCGCCTCGAGGGGCATCCGGACGGCCTGCTGACCGGCCAGGACGGGATTGCTCACCAGGGCGGGACTGCCGAGACGGATGGAAGCCCACCGGTCACCGGGGCAGCCCGACTGGCCCCCGCGCAGGAGCACCTGGCCAGGCTCACGACCGGCACGGCCGTCTCGCGGACGGTGACCCTGGAGCGGACGAGACCCGGCCAGCCCCGCAACCCGCTGGGAGCCGGGCTGGGCCATCAGTTCCGTGCCACGGATCCAGCCCGCGGCGCCGTGGGACGGAACGGTTAGGGCCTCAGTCCCGGCTGCCCGGCGTGAGCATCCCCAGGACGCCGTTGGCCAGCATCGAGACCACCGAGATGATGATCGCGGCGAAGACCGCGGTCCACCAGAAGGAGTCCACGGTGACCTGCATCGGCATGTAGGAGGTGAGCCAGACCGTCAGCATCAGCATGCCGGCGTTGATGATGATCGTGAACAGCCCCAGCGTCAGGCAGGTGATCGGGATCGACAGGAACGAGATGACCGGCTTGACCACCGCGTTCACGGCCCCGAAGACCAGGCCGATCACCAGGTAGGCGATCACCAGGTTCAGGGTGGGGTCACCGGTGTCGGCGAGGGTCCCACCGGGGATGACCTCCATGCCGGGCAGGAGCCAGGTGGCCACCCACAGGGCCAGCGCGTTGACGATGACGCGGAGCAAGAACCTCATGCCCACATCGTCCCATGCCACCCCATGGCCCGGATATGCGCCCGCGTCCTGGGGGCCGATCGGGCCGTGATGCCCTCACCCGAGGGCAATCTGTCCGGGCGCAACGGAACGATCAGGCGATCTGTCGGGACTTCGGGATCATCCGAGGTCCATTCGTCCGCGCCGGGACTAGTCTGGTGATCCATGAACGAACCGCATCCGATCCGCCCGCGTCCGGTCCTGGGCAGGCTCCCCGCCTACGCCGCCGGGAAGCCTCCCGCACCGGTGGAGGGGCTGGTCTCCTACAAGCTCGCCTCCAACGAGAACCCCTACGGGCCCGTTCCCGCGGTGCGCCGGGCCGTCGAGCGGTTCGACGCGATCGCCCGCTATCCGGACCCGCTGTCCACCGCGTTGCGGGAGCGGTTGTCCGGCCACCTCGGCGTGGCCGCCCAGGACATCGTCACGGGCGCCGGTTCCCTCGGCGCGCTGACCCAGATCATCACCACCTTCGCGGGGACCGGTGAGGACGGCACCCCGGACGAGGTGATCTTCGCCTGGCGCTCCTTCGAGGCCTACCCGATCGTGGTCCGCTCCTCCGGGGCGCGGGACGTCCAGGTGCCGCTGACCGCGGACTTCCGCCACGACCTCGAGGCCATGGCCGCGGCCATCACCGAGCACACCCGCGTGGTCCTGCTGTGCACGCCCAACAACCCGACCGGCCCGGTGCTGACCACCCGTGAGGTCGAGGACTTCCTGGCGAAGGTGCCCAGGCACGTGCTCGTGGTCATCGACGAGGCGTACCAGGAGTTCGTCCGCGAGCCGGACGCCGTCGATGGCCTCGACGTGTTCTCCCGGCACTCGAACGTGGCCGTGCTGCGGACCTTCTCCAAGGCCCACGGCCTGGCGAACCTGCGCGTGGGCTACTCCGTGACCCACCCCCACGTCACCCAGTACCTGCGGGTGCTGGCCACCCCGTTCGCGGTCTCGTCGCTGGCCGAGCAGGCCGCGATCGCCTCGCTGGACCACCTCGAGGACGTCATGGAACGCGTGGACATCGTGGTCGCCGAGCGGCAGAGGATGGTGGCCGGGCTGGTCGAGGCCGGCTGGAGCGTGCCGGAGACCCAGGCCAACTTCGTCTGGCTGGACCTGGGGGACCGGACCCCCGGGTTCGTGGAGGCGGCCGCCCGCCAGGCGCTGTCCGTGCGGGGCTTCGGCACCGAGGGCGTGCGTGTCTCCGTCGGCGAGCGGGAGGCCAACGCACGGTTCCTGCAGCTGTGCCGGGAGTTCGGGGCGCCCACGAACGGGCAGTAGCGGACCTTCGCAGAACGCGCGCATATGTCGGTCCGGGTCTAGGCTGGACCGGGACCGACGCCGGGTGCGTCGGCATGGAAGGAGTTCTCCGTGCACCATACGCCGACGTCACCGGCTCCGGCGACCGAGCTGCCGGAAGGAGCCGTCCGCCTGCTGGACGCTGACGGGACCCTGCACGAGGACGCCCGGTTCACGCCCTACCTGGCGGACCTGACCGGGGACACGCTGCAGCGCATGTACCGGTTGATGGCCACCGAGCGCCGCGTGGACCAGGAGGGCACCTCCCTGCAGCGCCAGGGGCAGCTGGCCCTGTGGGTCCCCGCCGTCGGCCAGGAGGGTGCCCAGGCCGGGGCGCTGACCGCACTGCGCGAGGACGACTGGATCTTCCCCACCTACCGCGAGCACCTCTTCGCCCTGGGCCGCGGCGTCACCCCGGGCCAGCTCCTCGCCCTCTTCCGCGGCGTCGCCCACGCCGGCTGGGCCGCCGAGGACCACCGGATGCAGCCCTACACGCTCGTGCTGGCGGCCCAGGCCCTGCACGCCACCGGCTACGCCTGGGGCATCTCCCGGGACCAGGCCGGCTGGGACGCCGAGCGCCGCCGGGCCGAGGGGCAGGTCGTGCTCGCCTGCTACGGGGACGGCGCCTCCTCCGAGGGCGACATCCACGAGTCCATGGTCTTCGCCGCCAGCTACGACCTGCCGGTGGTGTTCTTCTGCCAGAACAACCAGTGGGCCATCTCAGTGCCCGCCGCCACCCAGACCCGGGTGCCGCTGGCCAAGCGCGCCGCCGGCTACGGCTTCGAGGGCGTCACGGTGGACGGCAACGACCCGCTCGCCATGCACGCCGTGACCGCCTGGGCCGCCGAGCAGGCCCGCACCGGGGCCGGTCCCGTGCTCATCGAGGCGCACACCTTCCGCGGCGGCGCCCACACCACCGCGGACGACCCCACGAAGTACCGCACCCGGGCCGAGGAAGAGGCCTGGGCCGCCGTCGACCCGCTGGCCCGGCTCGAGGCGCACCTGCGCGCCACCGGCGCCGCGGGGCCCGACCCGGACCGCTTCTTCGCCGACGTGGCCGCGGAGGGCGAGGAGCTGGCGCGGCGCACCCGCGAGGCCGTGCTGGCGATGACCGGGGACGCCGTCGCCCCCCTGGACACCGTCTTCGAGACCGTCTACGCCGAGGCCCACCCGCTCGTGGCGGAGGAGCTGGCCTGGCACCGGCAGTGGCAGGCCGGCTTCGCGGACACCGAGGCGGAAGGAGACCGCTCATGACCACGGACACCACGACGCCGGCCGGGGCGGTTCCCGGTACGGCCACCGGACCCGCGCCGGTCACCGGGGCCGGGACCGCCCTCGAGACCCTGACCATCGCCAAGGCCATCAACCGGGCCCTGGCCGATGAACTGGCCGCGGACGAGAAGGTCCTGCTGATGGGCGAGGACATCGGCTCGCTCGGCGGGGTCTACCGCGTCACCGAGGGGCTGAAGGCCCGCTTCGGCGCGGACCGGGTGGTGGACTCCCCGCTGGCCGAGTCCGGCATCATCGGCACCTCGATCGGCCTGGCCCTGCGCGGCTACCGACCGGTGGCGGAGATCCAGTTCGACGGCTTCGTCTTCCCGGGCTTCAACCAGATCACCACCCAGCTGGCCAAGATGCACGCCCGCACCCGCGGCGCCGCCACGGTCCCGGTGACGATCCGCATCCCCTACGGCGGCGGCATCGGCTCGATCGAGCACCACTCCGAGTCGCCCGAGGCGCTGTTCGCGCACACCGCGGGGCTTCGGGTCATCACCCCGTCCAACGCCCACGACGCCTACTGGATGACCCGCCAGGGGATCCGCTCCCAGGACCCGGTCATCATCTTCGAGCCCAAGCGCCGGTACTGGCTCAAGGGCGAGGTCGACGTCTCCGCGGACGGCCACCGCGGGGTGTCCGCCTTCCAGGCGCAGGTGGTCCGCGAGGGCACCGACGCCACGATCGCCGCCTGGGGGCCGCTGGTGCCCGTGGCGCTGGCCGCCGCGAACGCGGCCGCCGAGGACGGCCGGTCGATCGAGGTCATCGACCTGCGCTCCCTCTCGCCCGTGGACTTCGACGCCCTGCAGGCCTCGGTGGAGAAGACCGGCCGGATGGTCGTCACGCACGAGGCCCCGACCTTCGGCGGCCTCGGCGGGGAGATCGCCGCCCGGCTGATGGAACGGTCCTTCCTGCACCTCGAGGCCCCGATCCTGCGCGTGGGCGGGTTCCACCTGCCCTATCCGCCCTCACGCGTCGAGGAGCAGTACCTGCCGGACCTGGACCGGATCCTCGACGCCGTGGACCGCACCTTCGCCTACTGACCCCGCGCACCGAGCCTGCCCGCCGCACCCGACCACCGGGCCGCGCGCAGCACCGCGCACCGCCCCGCCTGCCGAACCGAGAGACTGCCGGAGACCACCATGGAGACCTTCAACCTGCCGGACGTCGGCGAGGGACTGACCGAGGCCGAGATCACCGAGTGGAAGGTGGCGGTCGGGGACACCGTGGCGGTCAACGACGTCCTCTGCGAGATCGAGACGGCCAAGTCGCTGGTGGAGCTGCCCAGCCCCTACGCCGGCACGGTGGCCGAGCTGATGGTCCCCGTGGGGGAGACCGTCGCCGTCGGCACCCCGATCATCGGCATCACCACCGGCGGCGAGGCGCCCCCGTCCGGCGGGGACGGCTCCGCCGTGGTGGAGCAGGAGATCCCGGACGCCCGGATGCCCGCGCCCGGTGACGGGGCGGATACCCAGGAGGAGGACGAGGACGGTCCGGCGCCCCGCCCGGGGGTCGGCGAGGAGGCCCCGGTCCCGGCCGACGGCGGCGTCCCGCGTTCCGCGGTCGGCGCCGGCCCGGCCGGGGGATCGGGGGCCGCGCTGACCGGTTCCGGCCCCAAGGCCGACTCCACGCGGCGCCGCCCCCGGACGGGCGCGACGCCGGCCCCGTCCGGCCAGACCGCCACGCCGGCCGCGGCAGGCCAGGCCACCGCGCCGACCACCCCGGCCGCCCTCGGGCACCCGCTGCGCCCGGCGCCGTCCCCCCTGCCGGCGTCCTCGGCCGCACCCTCCCCGCAGCCCGCCCCGGCCCCGCGGCCCGCCGCCCAGGCGGGTCGGGGCCTGAAGCTGCCGGCCGCCGTCGGGAACTGGGTGGCCGCCGGCCGGGAGCGCCAGGCCGAGGCCGCCGGGCTGTTCGAGCGGGTGCTGGCCAAGCCGCCGGTGCGCCGGATCGCCAAGGAGCTCGGCGTGGACCTCACCCAGGTGCGCGCGACCGGCCAGTTCGGGGAGGTGACCCGCACCGACGTGGAGAACTACCTGGCCGAACGCGAGACGAACATCGAGACCTCGGGTTCGTTCTGGATGCCGGACTCCGGGGACAACGAGCGCCGCACCGAGCGGATCCGGGTCAAGGGCGTCCGCAAGGCCACCGCGGCCGCCGTGACCGAGTCCTACCGGGACGCCCCGCACGTGTCCATCTACGTGGACGTGGACGCCAGCCGGACCATGGAGTTCGTCAAGCGGCTCAAGGCCAGCCGTGAGTTCGAGGGCATCAAGGTCACGCCGCTGCTGATCCTGGCCAAGGCCGTCATCTGGGCCGCGGCGCGCAACCCGCACGTCAACGCGTCCTGGACGGACGAGGAGATCCTCGTCAAGCACTACATGAACCTCGGCATCGCCGCCGCCACCCCGCGCGGGCTGCTGGTGCCGAACATCAAGAACGCCAACGAGCTGTCCCTGCGGGAACTGGCGATGGCGCTCACGGAGCTGGCCAAGCGTGCCCGCGACGGCAAGACGCAGCCGGCCGAGATGGCCGACGGGACCATCTCGATCACCAACATCGGAGCCCTGGGCATCGACACCGGCACCCCGATCATCAACCGCGGCGAGGTCGCCATCGTGGCCTTCGGGACCATCCGGCAGAAACCGTGGGTGGTGTCCGGCGAGGTCATCCCGCGCTGGATCACCACCCTGGGCGGTTCCTTCGACCACCGCGTGGTGGACGGGGACCTCTCCGCCCGCTTCATGGCGGACGTCGCCGCCATCATGGAGGAGCCGGCGCTGCTGCTGGAGTGAGCCCCTACTCCCCGGCCTCGAAGGAGTGCGCGAGCACCCAGGACGGGAAGGACGTGATCTTCGCGTCGATCACCAGCGGCCGGTCCCGCGGTCCCTCGGCCCAGGCCCGCACCGGATCCAGGTCCGACTCCTGCCGCACCGTCAGGGCCTGGCAGCCGTAGCCGGCGGCGATCGCGGCGATGTCCGTCTCGGGGAAGACCACGGTGTCCAGTTCGTCGGTCTCGTGGGCGAAGTGGTGGACCTCGGCGCCGTAGGCGTTGTCGTTGTAGACCACCACCACCAGCGGCAGGCCCAGGCGCACGGCCGTGTCCAGCTCCACGAGGGACATCATGAACCCCCCGTCGCCGACGCCGGCGATCGCCACCCGGCCCGGCAGGGCGACGGCGGCTCCGACGGCACTGGACAGGGCCAGGCCGATGGACTGGAACGCCAGCGGCACGCAGTACCCGTCGTTGTCCGGGACCCGCAAGTGCATGGCGGGATAGGCGTTGAAGTTGCCGCCGTCCGGGACGACCACCCGTTCCATCGGCAGCATCCGGTCCAGGGCGTTGGTCAGCGCGCGCGGGTCGATCCGGCCGCTGCCGGGCTCACCCGGGACCACGGGCTCGGAGGTGTCCTCGAAGGGCTGGTCCGACCAGTTCAGCGACTCGGCCACCGTCCGGGCCACCTCGGGCGTGCGGTACCCGACCGCGCCACCCGGTCCCGCCCCGGCCGCGTCACCGCCCGCTCCGGCGCCGTCCGCGCCCCTGCGGAGTGCCTGCAGGGCCGCCGTCGTGGCCTCGGCCGTCAGCGCGGCGTCACCGAGGACGGCGACGTCCACCGGGTGGTGGAACCCGAAGGCCTCGACGCGGTCGTCGACCTGGACGACCGTGGCCTGTCTCAGCAGCTCCCCGCCCCGGGTGGTCCAGCGGTTCAGCGCCGCGCCGAACGCGACCAGGACGTCGGCGCCGGCGATCAGCTCGGCCGCCCCCTCCGTGGCGAACCCGCCCATCACGTCCAGGTGCCACTCGTCCTCGTGGAACAGGCCCCGGCCCACCGCGCTGGTGGTCAGCAGGGCACCGGTTGCCTCGGCGAGCCGGCGGATGGGCCCGACGGCGGCGCGCGCGCCGCGGCCGCCGACGATGACCGGGCGCCGGGCCCCGGCCAGCAGCCCGGCGAGCTGCTCGACGGCCTCCGGGGCCGGTGCCGCACGCAGCGGTCCCGAGGCGGGGACCGCCTGCCCCACGCGCGCGACGTCCCTCTCCGGGATCTCGGCGTTCTGCAGGTCCAGGGGCAGGGAGAGCACGACCGTCCGGCGCTGGTCGACCGCCGTCGTCACCGCCCGGACGACGTCCCGGACGGCGGAGTCCGCTGAGTGCACGCGCTCCGGGACGGCACCCATGCCCTCGGCGACCTTGTCCTGGTCGATCCAGAAATTGCTCTGCCGCTGGTCCCCGGGGATGTCACCGGTGACGACGAGCAGCGGGGTGTGGGCCTTGGCCGCCTCGCCGATGCCGGTCAGGGCGTTGGAGAAGCCGCAGCCCTGGTGGACGGTCAGCACCGCCAGTTCGCCGGTGGCGCGGGAGTAGGCGTCGGCCATGCACGCCGCCCCCATCTCGTGCCGGGAGGCGGTGAACCGCACGCCGGCCCGGACCATCGCGTTGGTCACGCGGAAGTTGCCGCTGCCCACCACGCCGAACATCCTGCGGGCCCCCATCCGGCCGATGACCGTCCCCACTGCCTCGTCTACTCGCATTGCCACTGTCCTTCCTGCAGGTGTCACCGCGCCGGGGTGCCGGCGCCGGTCCGGGTGGTCCGGGGCGGTCCTAGAGCTCGACGAACATGTCCGGGACGGACAGCTCGCCCGTGACGGTCCCGTACCGGCGCGCCGTCTCGGCCAGCTCCTCCTGGGCGGCCATGTCGAACTCGGCGCGGAATCGCGGCAGCTTGATCTCCGCCAGCACCTCCGGCTCGATCGTCGCGTAGGTGCCGGTGATCCGGCGGACCTCGTCCGGATTGTCCTGGGCGTACTCCAGGCCCCTCACGAGCGCCTCCCGGAAGGAGCGCACGAGGTCCGGGTCGTTCTCGAGGGTCTCCTCGCTGGCGAAGTACCCGCCGGTGTCCAGCTCGGGGTTGGCCTCGGCGTACGGCCAGCTGACCGCCACCATCCCCGCCTTCAGCGCCGGGGTGACGAAGGGCTCGACGACGATGCCGGCATCGAGCTGCCCGTTCTCCAGCGCCGCCTGGACGTCCGGGAACGCCATCTCGATGAACTCCAGCGAACCGCCGTCGCCCCCGGCCTTGTCCATGACCTGGCGGCAGGCGGTGTCACCGATGTTCGCGAGCTGGTTGGAGGAGAGCGTCTTGCCCGCCAGGTCGGTCATCGACGTGTACCCGGAGTCCGGGGCGGCGATGAGGGCCACGTTGTCGTTGCCGGGCTCACCCGTGGTGGTGGACCCCGAGCAGAAGAACTTGAGCCCGATGCCCTGTGACCGGGCCACCATCATCGAGACCACGTTGCCGAAGGCGAAGTCGAACTGTCCGGAGGAGACGCCGGGGAACGAGATCGCGCCGCCGGAGGTGGCCTCGATGGCGACGTCGAGGCCGGCCTTCTCGAAGAACCCCTGCTCCTTGGCCAGGTGGAGCGGCGCCACGTCCACGATGGGGATCGCCGCGACCGAGACGGCCCGCAGCCCGCCGTCCCCGGACCCCGTCCCGGAGGCGGCGGCCCCGGACGTGGCGCCGCCGCCGGCGGGCTCGCCCTGGCCGCAGGCCGCGGCGGTGCCGGTCACGAGGGCGGCAGCCCCGGTGAGGAGCAGGTTGCGGCGGGACAGCCACGACCCGGGCCGGTCCGGGGTGCGGGTGGGGTGCGAGGGGGTGCCCATGACGAACTCCTTCGGTCGGGTGGACGTGCCCCCATCGAACCGCACCGCGTCCCGCGGGACCACTGATATCTTCCTGCCCGTCCCATAGACCAGGTCTATGGGAGCGCCTCCCGCGCGCGGAGGGCGTCGGGCCGGCTGCCCTGCAGTGCCGCCGCCGCGCGCTCCACGAACCAGTCCACGGCGGCCGTGGCGCCACCCGCCGTGGCGTGGATGAACACGCTGGTCTCCACGTCCGGCAGGGGCAGCTCCCATGCGTGCAGCGGCCAGCGCGAGGTCCACCCGGGGACCACGATGCCCGGGACGACGGCGAGCAGGCCCGTCCCGGAGACGACCGCCGGGATGCCGGAGAACCCGTCCACGGTGAGCGACCCGGGCGGCGGGGGCGGCAGGCGCGACTCCACGATCGTGTGCCCGGTCGTCCCCCGGACCACGATGCGCGGCAGGCGGGCCAGTGCGTCCAGGGTGGGGGCGGCGTCGAACCGCCCGGTGCGCGAGACCCCCACGTAGCGGTCCCGGGTGATCGGCGTCGAGCGGATCCGGCCCTCCAGGGGGATCGAGGCGATCGCCAGGTCGATGTCCCCGGCCTCCAGGTCGCGGGCGGCGGTGTCCGTGTCCAGGGGCAGGACCTCCAGCCGGGCGTGCGGGGCCGCCCGCTCCAGCATGGAGGACAGGGCGGGCAGGAAGGCGGCCTGTCCCAGGTCGGTCATGGCCGCCCGGAACGTGGGCGCGGCGGTGGAGGGGTCGAAGACGGTGAGCCGGGCGAGGGCGGCGTCGGCGTCCCGGGGCAGGTGCCCCAGTTCGGCGTAGAGCTGCAGCGCCACCCGGGTGGGCCGGACACCGCGTCCCGACCGGCGGAACAGGTCATCGCCCGTGAGGCGCCGGAGCCTGTTCACGGCGTGGGTGATCGAGGGCTGGGTGAGGTTCAGCCGGTCCGCCGCGGCCGTGAGGGTCCCCTCCTCGATCACGGCGGCGAGCACCCGGACCAGGTTCAGGTCGAGCATGACGGGTCCGGGCGCGCCCCGCGGCGGCTCGTGGTGGAGGGCCTGTTCATGGGACCATTCTGCCGACTGCCCGTGCACGGTCCGCGTCACGTCCGTAGGGCCCGCCCCGGGCCGGTGCGAGCCCTCGGCAGACTGCGCCAATCCGTTGGAAGTCAAAACCATTGACACCTTGAACTACCGAGGTCGAGTGTCTAGTCTGGACACAGGCTGTGGGACGCATCACATCGGAGGCCACCGACCTCCCGGAGACCCACGGCATGACAACCCCCTGTCACGAGCGGAGCACCTCGAGCGATGACTGACCAGACGCCAACCGGCGCACCGGGCCCGCGCGGCCCGCACGCGTCCGGGGACCCCCGGCGGGAGACGGAGATCGAGCGGTTGCACCGCCTCGAGGCCGCCGCCCGCCCAGACCAGCGGCGGGGGGACACCCGCCGGCACATCGACGCGGCCACCGTCGCCGCCCTCGACATCCCCACCCGCCCGGATCCGGCCGCACCGCCCACCTCCGTGGCGCAGTCCGGCGCCACCGGGTCCAGGACGAGTTCCGGTCCCGGCCGGGCCCGGCGCCGCGCCCGGCGGGGCTGGGGCACCCGGTTGCTCGGCGTGGCGGGCCTGCTCGGCTTCCTGCTGACGTGGGAACTGCTGTCCCGGACCGGCGTGGTCAACCCGACCTACCTGCCCCCGGCCTCGGCCGCGATCGCGGACCTGTTCCGCAACTTCGGGCTGGCCGCCTTCTGGGAGGCCGTCGGGGACACGATGCTGCAGTGGTTCCTCGGCATGGTCATCGCCGTCACGGCCGCCACGGTGCTCGGGTTCATCATCGGCTCCTCGACGTTCCTGCGCCGGTTCACGAACTCGACCATCGAGTTCCTGCGCCCGGTGCCGTCGGTCGCCCTGATCCCGCTGGCGGTGCTGCTCTACGGCGTGAGCATCCAGTCCGCGCTGCTGCTGATCGTCTATGCCTCCTTCTGGCAGGTCCTCATCCAGGTCCTCTACGGCGTGGCCGACGTGGACAACGTGGCCATGAACACCGCCCGGTCCTACGGCCTGGGCCCGCTGGCCCGCCTGCGGTACGTCATCTTCCCGACCACCCTGCCGTACCTGATGACGGGCGTCCGCCTGGCCGCCGCCGTCGCGCTGATCCTGGCGATCACCGCCCAGCTGATCATCGGCACCCCGGGCCTGGGCGCGGAGATCGCCAAGGCCCAGTCCGGCGGCTCCTACGTGGCCATGTACGCCCTCATCCTGGCGACCGGAATGCTCGGCGTCCTCATCAACATCGTCATGCGCGTGATCGAGCGGCGCGTGCTGTCCTGGCACTCCTCGGTGCGTACGGAGGTCGTCAAGTGAAAACCCTCAAGTCCCTCCTGTACATCGTCGGCCTGCCGGTCATCCTGCTGGTCCTCTGGTATCTCGCCACCGCGTTCGGCGAGAAGAACTTCTTCGTCCCCACCCCGGCCCTGCTGGCCGAGACCTTCGTGGAGACCTGGACCTGGGACCGGATGACCACCGACGTCTTCCCGTCCCTGGTCCGGCTGTTCTGGGGCATCCTCGGCTCGATCGTCATCGGCATGGTCGGCGGACTGCTCATCGGCTCGGTCCGCTGGCTGCGGGCGCTGCTCGAGCCGACCATGGAGTTCTTCCGGGCCATCCCGCCCACGGTCCTGATCCCCGTCCTGATGCTGCTGATCGGCATCGGTGACGACATGAAGGTCGCGGTGATCATCGCCGGCGCCGTCTGGCCGATCCTGCTGAACACGATCGAGGGCGTGCGCGCCATGGACGAGGTCCTCTCGGACACCACGCACACCTACGGCATCAAGGGCTTCAACCGGGTCCGCTACCTGATCCTGCCCTCGGCGATGCCGCAGATCATGGCCGGCATCCGCCAGTCGCTGTCCATCGCGCTGATCCTGATGGTCATCTCCGAGATGTTCGCCGCGTCCTCCGGCCTGGGCTTCACCATCGTGCAGTTCCAGCGGTCCTTCGCGATCCCGGAGATGTGGTCCGGCATCGTGCTGCTGGGCATCATCGGCGTGCTGCTGTCCTTCGTCTTCCAGCTCGTCGAGCGCGTCGTGCTGCGCTGGTACCACGGCCTGAGGGAGATCGAGAATGCAGCCTGATCCGCACTCCGCCGCCGGTGATCACCGCGCTGCCGGCATCCCCGCTTCCGAACCGACCATCCCCACCCAGGAAGGGACCGAGGACATGACCCCGGACCAGATCTCCACCGAAGGCACCGTCTCCTCGCAGGGTGGCGTGGCCGAGACCCCCGACGGCCTGCTCACCGTGGGCAAGACCCTGCCGGACGGCGAGGCCATGCTGGCCGTACGCAACCTGAAGAAGGTCTACCACACCGACGGTGGTGACATCGAGGCCGTCCGGAACCTCACCTTCGACCTGCCCCAGGGCCAGCTGGCCTGCCTGGTCGGCCCCTCCGGATCCGGCAAGACCACGCTGCTCAAGTGCATCTCCGGCCTGCTGGCCCCCACCGCCGGGGAGGTCACCCTGCACGGCAAGAAGGTCACCGGCCCGCCGAAGTCCATGGCCGTGGTGTTCCAGGAGTACGGCCGGTCCCTGTTCCCGTGGATGCGGGTGCGGGACAACGTGGAGCTGCCGCTGAAGAACCAGGGCGTGGACAAGGCCAAGCGGGACGAGCTCGTGGACAACGCACTGGAGGCGGTGGGCCTGGCCCACGTGCCGAAGTCCTACCCGTGGCAGCTCTCCGGCGGCATGCAGCAGCGCGTGGCCATCGCCCGCGCCGTGGCCTACCAGCCCGAGGTGCTGCTGATGGACGAGCCGTTCGCCGCCGTCGACGCCCAGACGCGTGCCGACCTCGAGGACCTGGTCCGCAGCGTGTGGAAGCAGCTGGGCGTCTCGGTCCTGTTCGTCACCCACGACATCGACGAGTCCGTCTACCTGGGCGAGCGCGTCATCATCCTGTCCTCCTCGCCGACCGTGATCCAGCAGGACGTGCTGATCGACCTGCCGGAGGAGCGTGACCAGCTCGAGACCCGGTCCTCGCAGCGCTTCTCCGAACTGCGCCACCACGTCTACGAGCAGATCCAGCTGGCGAAGAAGGGCTTCCGCCCCGAGGACGCCCTCGCCAAGTAGCCGGACCCCGCCGCTCCCGTCGCCGTGCGGGCAGCCCCCCTCGTGCCGCCGGTCGCGGCCTGGGGGAGGCTGCCCGCACGGTCGTCTCCGGGGCAGGCGGCGCGGACGGGGCGGCGGCCGGCCGGGGGGAGGTTCATGCCGTCCACGGTGACGGGGGCACCATAACCGCCGCCGCAGGATATTTCAGGTGAACACTGGGTGAACTGGTACGGCAGATCACGACGGCGTGCGCACCTAGCAGAGCATCCCCACAAGTCAATACTCGATCGGTACGGTCCCTACTGACAGGGCAGGAGGGCCGTCCCGGGAGGCGGTCCGGGCCCTCGCTCCACCGGGACCGAGTAGGGCCTGAGAGTCGGCGCACCCTGGGGCCCCCGGGGACTGGTGGTAACCGGGTGTACCGGAGGCCGGACGGAGACCTTAGCGTGATCTCAAGGATCTCAGCAGCGCGACCTATCCGAAGGTCCCGGTCGCGCCGACGTGATCTGCCATCCGAGTGCAGCCGTCCTGTCTCAGCCCCCCGGTGCCGGAAACATCCTCCGGGCCTCCGGGGGGCCACGGGGGGCAGAGCAGGAAGACCATCCGTGAGCGCAACCGACCGTCCAGACCACGCCGTCCCCGGCATCCCGGCCATCCTCCCGGCCGCGGCCCAGCCCGCCGGCCGGCACGGGGGCACGTCCCACCCCGGGCCGCACCCCGGTTGCACGCCGGCCGGCAGCGCCGCCGTCGCCGCCTTCGGCCGCGTCATCACCACGATGGTCACCCCCTTCGACGCGGCCGGGAAGATGGACGCGACGGCCGCCGAGCAACTGGTGGGCCGGTTGACCCGCGACGGCTGGAACGACGGCGTGCTGGTCAACGGCGCGACCGGCGAGTCCAGTGCCACGGATGACGCTGAGAAGCGGCGCATGATCGTGGCGGCCCGCCGGGCCGTGTCCGGGACCGGCCGGAAGGTCATCGCCGGGGTCGGCTCCGGCAACACCGCCCACAGCGTCCGGCTGGCGGTCGCGGCGTACGAGGCGGGGGCCGACGGACTGCTCGTCGCGGCGCCCTACTACTCGCGCCCCAGCCAGTCCGGGCTGCTCGAGCACTTCCGGGCGATCGCCGATGCCACCCCGCTGCCGGTGATGCTCTACGACAACCCGGGACGCGTGGGGGTGGACCTCGAACCGGAGACCCTCCGGGACGCCGCCCAGCACCCGCAGATCATCGCCGTCATGGACGCCACGGGGGACCTCGGCGCGGCGTCCTCGATCATGCGCACCTCCGGGCTGGCCTTCTACTCCGGGGACGACATGCTCAACCTGCCCTGGCTGTCCGTGGGCGCCACCGGCTTCGTGTCCGTGGCCGGGCACGTGGTGGGCGACCGGTTGCAGACGCTGCTGCGCCTGCACGACGAGGGCCGGAACGCCGAGGCTCTCGCCCTGCACCGCCAGCTGGTGCCGATCTGCGCCGGGATGTTCCGCGCCCCGGCCGCGGCCTCGGCCAAGGCGGCCCTGCGCGCGCTGGGCCTGCCGGGCGGCTCGGTCCGGTTGCCCCTGGTGGACCTGACGGAGGAGCAGTACCGGGACATCCGGCTGGACCTGGTGGCCACGGTCACGGAGCTCGGCGTCCCGGCGCCACGCGCTCCGAAGGACACGCCCCGGCCCGCCCGTGCGGCGAGGGCCGCCGGCGCCCGGAAGGCCTCCCCGGCCCGCCTGGCAGCGCGCTGACGCCCACGGCGGACCCCCGAGGGGGGACGTCGTGACCCACCCCGGCCGCCCCGCCCGGCCCCGCGCCGCCCGGCCCCGCGCCGCCCGGGTCCATAATTGAGCTGTGACGCACGACCCGGTGACCCGCGACGAGGCTGGCCGAGCGCTCTACACCGAGCGCTCGAGGCTCCTGCCCGGCCTCGGACACCCCCCGGCGCCGCCCGGGACCGGCCTCGAGGAACCCGTCCGCGAACGCCGGCGCCGCCTGGCCGGGGAGTCCGTCCCGCTCCCGGACGCCTCCGGAGGTCCCCGCGACCGGGGCCAGGCCCGGGCCTCCCGCCGTGTCCAGCGCTGAGACGCCGCGGGACAGCACCCTGGACCGGCTGATCCGGATCCTCGGTGCCTTCGACGCCGACCGTCCCACCCTCTCCGTCGCCGCCCTGGCCCGCCGGTCGGACATCCCGCTGCCCACCGCCTACCGGTGGGTGGACCGGCTCATCGCGGCGGGACTGCTGGAGCGCGGGGAGGGCGGCGCCGTCGGACCCGGGATGAGGCTGTGGGAGCTGGCCTCCCGGTCCTCCCCGGGCACCTCGCTGCGCCGGGCCGCGATGCCCTACATGGACGACGTCCAGGCGGTGCTGCGCCAGCACACCCAGATCGCCGTCCTGGACCCCGCCGGGGTGCTCGTCCTGGAACGGCTCTCCGCCCGCGGTGCGGTGCCGAACCAGGCCACCATCGCCGGCCGGCTGCCCACCTTCACCACGGCGCTGGGGTTGGTGCTGCTGGCCTTCGCCCGCCGGCACGTCGCCGAGTCGTTCCTGGCCGAGCACGCCGCGGAGCTCGGCCTGCCCCTGGCGGAGACGTGGCACGACGGCGGCGCCTCCTCCGCGGGCCGGCCCGGCCCCGCCGGCGGGACGCTGCGCGGGTCCGCCCGGGGCGTCGTCAACCCCACGGAGCAGGAGTTGCGGGCCCTGCTGGCCGAGGTCCGCCGCCAGGGCTGGGCGTCGGTGGACGGGCAGATCGACTCGGAGGCCACCGGCGTGGCCGTGCCGGTGCTCTCCCCGGAGGGCCAGACGATCGCCGCCCTGGGCGTGGTGGTGCCCCGGAGCTCGGAGTTCCGGCCCGGGCTGGCCCCCATGCTGCTGGCGGCCGCCCGCGGCATCAGCAGGGCGCTGGGTCCACAGGACGACCTGCCCCGGGCGGAGCGGATCCACCCGAACCATCCCCCCGTCGAGGTGCCCCGCGAGTAGCGGGGCCTGTCCGGGGCGCTCGCGGACGGACGCGAGGGGACCGGCCGCCGACGTCATTCTCACCGAGTGAGAATCGACGCGGCGCGGTGGTGTTCGCTCCATCACACTGGAGCCAGACCCGAACGTCCGCACAACGAAGGAGTTGGCATGGCAGAAACCCCCACAGTCACCCGCACCCAGGTCGGTATCGTCGGCGGCGGCCCGGCCGGCCTGCTGCTCTCCCACCTGCTGTCCCAGCAGGGCATCGACAACGTCGTCGTGGAGAAGCGGGACCACGAGACCATCAAGAACACCCACCGCGCCGGCATCCTCGAGCAGCAGGCGGTGCGGATGCTGACGGACACCGGCGTGGACGGCCGCGTCCTCACCGTCGGCGACGAGCACGAGGGCATCGACCTGCGGTTCAACGGCGAGTCCCACCTGCTGAACTTCCCGGACCTGGTGGACGCCACCGTCACCCTGTACGCCCAGAACGAGGTCTTCGTGGACCTGGCCGCGGCGCGGAAGCGCGACGGCGGCGAAGTCCGGTTCGAGGCCGAGGTCATCGAGGTCCTCGACCTGGAGACGGACACCCCGAAGTTCCGCTACAAGGACATCTCCGAGGGCGCGAACCCGGACGAGGTGTTCGAGGTCCAGTGCGACGTCCTCGTGGGCGCGGACGGCTCCCGCTCCTTCTGCCGCCGCGCGGTGGGGGAGGCCCAGGGACACAAGGACTTCAAGATCGAGTACCCCTTCGCCTGGTTCGGCATCCTCACCGAGGCCCCGAAGTCCTCCCCGGAGCTGATCTACGCGAACTCCCCGGACGGCTTCGCCCTCATCTCCCAGCGTTCCGAGACCGTGCAGCGGATGTACTTCCAGTGCGCCCCGGACGAGAACGTGGACGACTGGTCGGACGACCGCATCTGGTCCGAACTGCAGAAGCGCGTGGACGGCCCGGACGGCCTGCAGCTGAAGACCGGCCCGATCTTCGACAAGACCGTGCTGAACTTCCGCTCCTTCGTCCGCGAGCCCATGCGCCACGGCAACATGTTCCTGGCCGGCGACGCCGCGCACACCGTCCCGCCGACCGGCGCCAAGGGCCTGAACCTGGCGTTCGCGGACGTGCAGGTGCTGTTCAACGCGCTGGAGTCCTTCTACTCCTCCGGTTCCCGCGAGCTGCTGGACGCCTACGCGGGCACCGCCCTGAAGCGGGTCTGGAAGGCGCAGAACTTCTCCTACTGGATGACCTCCATGCTGCACACCCGCGCCGACGCCAACCCGTTCGAGGCCAAGCGCGCGCTCGGGGAGCTGGAGACGATCACCTCGTCCCGTTACGGTCAGCAGTACCTCGCCGAGTCCTACACCGGCTGGCCCCACGCCTGACCGGCGCCCCCGGACCGGCCCCCTGAACCACCCCACCTCCACCAACCCCACCCGAAAGGAGCAGCCCGTGAGCCAGGACCAGCATGATCCTGCTGAGGAGAGCTTCAGCAACAGCCACGTGCTCGACCCCGCTGCGACCCAGGACTCCCAGGAGACCATCAACGCGGAGATGCAGGAGATCCACGACGCGGCCTCGGGGGAGACCCAGCCGCGCGTGAACTTCCCGCCGTACCGCAGCTCGCTGTACCGCCACCCCACCAAGTCCATGCACCACGCGGACCCGGAGACCATCGAGCTGTGGTCCCCGGCGTTCGGCAACCGCGACGTGCACACCCTGGAGTCGGACCTGACCGTCCAGGGCCAGGGTGAACCGCTGGGCGAGCGGATCGTCGTGCGCGGCAAGATCCTGGACGGCGACGGCCGCCCGGTGCGCAACCAGCTCGTGGAGATCTGGCAGGCCAACGCCTCCGGCCGCTACGTGCACAAGCGCGACCAGCACCCGGCTCCGCTGGACCCGAACTTCACCGGCGTGGGCCGCACCATCACCGGTGACGACGGCTCCTATGAGTTCACCACCATCAAGCCGGCCCCGTACCCGTGGAAGAACCACCACAACGCCTGGCGCCCGGCCCACATCCACTTCTCGCTGTTCGGCACGGACTTCACCCAGCGGATGATCACCCAGATGTACTTCCCGGGCGACCCGCTGTTCAGCCTGGACCCGATCTACCAGTCGATCACCGACCAGAAGGCCCGCGACCGGCTGGTCGCCACCTACGACCACAACGTCTCCACCCACGAGTGGAACACCGGCTACTACTGGGACATCGTGCTCAGCGGCAGCAACCGAACCTGGATGGAGGGCGACACCGATGCGCATTGATCAGAACCAGCTGGACGCGGCACGCTCGGGCGACGAGAGGCTCGTGCCGACCCCGGGCCAGACCATCGGCCCGTTCTTCGGCTACGCCGACGGCTTCGAGCAGGTCCACCTGCCCTTCCGCGACGGCAACCACCTGGTCAACCCCGCCCGCCCGGACGCCGTGCGCCTGACCGGCACCGTGTACGACGGCAACGGCGACCCGATCCCGGACGCCATGCTGGAGATCTGGCAGGCCGACGCCGAGGGGCAGATCCCGCAGGAGACCGGTTCGCTGGTCCGTGACGGCTGGACCTTCACCGGCTGGGGCCGGGCCACCGTGGACAACGTGGGCACCTACACCTTCTCCACCGTGAACCCGGGACCCACCGAGGAGGGCAAGGCCCCCTTCATCCACCTCGTGGTCTTCGCCCGCGGCCTGCTGAACAAGCTGCACACCCGGATCTACCTGCCGGAGGACACCGCCGCCCTGGAGAAGGACGCCCTGCTGTCCTCCCTGGACGCGGACCGCCGCAGCACCCTGATCGCCGAGCGCCGGGCCGACGGCAGCCTGCTGTTCGACGTGCACCTGCAGGGCGAGAAGGAGACCGTGTTCCTGCAGTTCCCGGGCATCGAGTACCCGGACCACGCCTGAGCACCCCCGTGCTCGGCGCCCGGCTGGGCGGCGGCGTCCGGCATCCCCCCGCACCGGGGTGCCGGACGCTGAGACGTACCGCACAGCCCCGCTGACGACGGGCCCGGTGGCCCGGATGCGCTCCAGGTATTCTGCGGACGCATCCGGGCCACCGGGCCATCGTTGCCGATAGCCTAGGAGGGGCCGGCCCGTTCCGGCCGACCCCCAGGACGCCGTCCGGACTCGCGCCGGACGCCCGTCCGCACCCTCCGCCAGACCCGTCGCCAGACACCCGCCAGACCCAGGAGCCCGCCACCCGATGACCGATCCAGCAGCGTTGACGGAGACCTCCACCGCCGAGCCGGGTCCGAGTGACCGGGCCGTGCCGGCGTCGCAGTCCGTCCGGGACGCCGCGGAGGCGCGCCCGGTCCGGGACCCGGAGTCCGACGTCGGCCTGCTGGATCCGCTCTCCGCCGGGACCATGGTGGCCGCGCAGTCCTCGGACACCGCCTACCTGCGTCACCTGCTCGAGGTCGAGGCCGCCTGGACCGCGGTGCTCGCCGAGGCGGGGATGACCTCCGCCGCCCACGCCCGCGCCGCCCAGGCCTGCGCGGACCCCGCCCAGTACGACCTCGCCGCGCTGGCCCACGCCGGCCAGGACGGCGGCAACCCGCTGATCCCCGTGCTCAAGGCCATGCGGGCCCGCGCCGCCGAGGCCGCCCCGCAGGACGCGGGCGTCACCGGGGCCCTGCACGTCGGCGCCACCAGCCAGGACATCATGGACACCGCCATGATGCGGATGTCCGCCCGCGTCGCGGCGACGATCCTGGCGGACCTGCGCGCCGCCGTCGCCGCCCTCGTGGACCTGGCGCGGACGCACCGGGACACCCCGATGGTGGCCCGATCCCTGGCCCAGCACTCGTTGCCCTCGACCTTCGGGCTGCGCGCCGCCGGCTGGCTGACCGCGCTCACCCAGGCCGGCCGGCGACTGGAGGCCGCCACCACCGCGCTGCCGATCCAGTGGGGCGGCGCCGCCGGCACCATGGCGGCCCTGTCCGGCCGCGTGGCCTCGGCGCACCGCCAGGGGACCCTCGACGCCGGCCTCGGCCCCTTCGAACTCGTCGAGCGCCTCGCGGACCGGCTCGGGCTGGCCGCACCGGCCGGGCCCTGGCACACCAACCGGATGGCGGTCACCGGGATCGCCGCGGCCCTGGCCGAGGTGGTGGCCGCCTGCGGGAAGCTCGCCAATGACGTGCTGGTCTCCGCCCGGATCGAGAACGGGGAGCTCGGTGAACCGCTGGCCGCCGGTCGCGGCGGGTCCTCGGCGATGCCGCACAAGCAGAACCCCGTGCTCTCCGTGATGATCCACTCCGGCGCCCTGTCCGCACCGGGCTCACTGGCCCAGGTGCTCACCGCCGCCGGCGCCGCGAACGAGGAACGCCCGGACGGGGGCTGGCACGCCGAGTGGCCGGCCCTGCGCCACCTGATGCGCCAGGCCGGGGGCGCGGCCGAGCGGACCGCGGAGCTGGTCTCGGGACTGCGGGTGAACACCGCGCGGATGGCGGAGAACCTGAACCGCGTGGGCCCGCTGCTGGTCTCCGAACGACTCATGGCCGAGCTCGCCCCGGTGCTGCAGGAGCAGGCCGGTGGGGAGCCCGGATCCGGCAAGGCCCGGCTCCAGGCGATCGTGGACCGCAGCCTGGGCGGCGGCCCGGACGAACCCGACTTCCGCACCCTGCTGCGCGCCGAGCTGCCGCCGTCCGTCTCCGACGCGCAGCTCGACGGCCTGCTCGACCCGGCGGAGTACACCGGGGAGGCAGGGGTCCTGGTGGACCGGTTCGTGGCCGCGGCCGGCGGGTTCCTGGCGGCCGGCCAGGACTGAGCCTCTCCGAGGACCACGAGCAGCGACCGACCACCGACCACCCCCGCCCAGCCGGATCCGCGTGTGCAGGCCCGGTGGCGGCCGACGAGAACCGACGAACCCCGACGACTGACGACGACGTCAGCAGCCCAAGGAACAAGGAATGGAGCACCAGTGACGACACCAGAGATCACCGCGAGCCGTCTGACCAACGAGGTCGACTCGTTCGGAGAGCCCCAGGACGTCCTGTTCGTGGGCGCCGGCCTGGGCACCGGGGTGCATGCCCTGTGGCAGGACACCGCGAACCTGCTGGAGGAGCGCTTCCAGGTCATCGGCTGGGACCTGCCCGGTCACGGTGAGTCCCCGGCGCACAACGAGCCGACCTCCATCGCCGACCTGGCCAACGCCGTGGCGGACCTGGTCCGGGCCCAGCACGCCAGCGGCACGATCCCGGCCGGCGCCAAGGTCTACTACGCCGGCGTCTCGGTCAACGGCGAGGTGGCCCTGCAGCTGGGCCTGGACCACGGTGACCTGTTCGACGGCATCGCCGTGATCTGCTCGGCCGCGAAGATCGGCGTGCCGGAGGCCTGGCGCGAGCGCGCGGCGTTCGTCGAGAAGGCCGGCACCCCGTCCATGGTCGCCGGTTCGGCGGAGAAGTGGTTCGCCCCGGGCTTCATCGAGAAGCACCCCGCCCGCTCGACCCGCCTGCTGCACACCCTGCAGGAGGCCGACCGGTTCTCCTACGCCCGGATCTGCGAGGCGCTGGCGCAGTTCGACGTGCGCGAGCGCCTGGGCGAGATCACCACGCCGATCCTGGCCGTCAACGGCGCGGTGGACGGGGTCTGCCCGCCGGCGGACGCCGAGCAGATCGCCGCCGGGGTCCAGCACGGCACCGCCGTGGTGCTGGACGGCGTGGCGCACCAGGGGCCCACCGAGGACCCGGAGAACACCGCCCGCATCCTCCGGGAGCACTTCGGGGCCGTCCGCGCCGGCTGAGCCCCACCCGGGACGCCACCCCCGCGCACCGCGGGACGCCGCCCCCGCAGGTGCGGGCCCGCGCGTCGCCCGACCCCGATTCCCCCGCGGCACGAGACCTCACAGAGCAGGAGCTTCCATGAGCGAGAACATCCAGCAGACCGCCCAGCCCATCGGGCACGACATGTCCGCCACGAGCCAGGACGTCCTCGACGCCGGCATGGCCGTGCGCCGCGAGGTCCTGGGCAACGCCCACGTGGACCGCGCGGAGTCGAACAAGGACGAGACCACCGAGGACTTCCAGAACCTCATCACCCGGTACGCGTGGGGGACCATCTGGACCCGCCCGGGCCTGGACCGGCGGATGCGCTCGGCCGTCACCATCTCCGCGATGGTCTCGGGCGGGTACTGGGAGGAGGCCGCCATGCACATCCGGGCGGCGCTGCGCAACGGCCTGAGCCGCGAGGAGATCAAGGAGATCCTGCTGCAGACCGCCATCTACTCCTCCGTGCCCGCCGCCAACATCGCCTTCAAGCTGGCCCAGGAGGTCTTCACCCAGGTGGACGAGGACCTCGCCGCCGGCAAGGAGCTCTAGGGGCGGGCCGGGCCCCCACCCGCACCCCGACCTCCCACCGCAGCCCACCACCGTCGCCGGGCCGGTCGCCCTCCCCGGGCTCCCAGACCGTCCCCGGCCCACCGCAGTAGCCTGTCGTTCGAACAGAGAGAAGGTCATCCCATGACTGCCCAGACTGACGCCTACATCTACGACGCCGTCCGCACCCCCTTCGGCAAGGTCGGCGGCGCGCTGGCCAAGACCCGCCCGGACGACCTGGCCACCGTCGTCGTGCGCGAGTCCGTCAAGCGCGCCCCCAAGCTGGCCGGCCTGCTGCCCGACGCCCCGGACACCCAGGGCACGGGAGCCGGCAGCGACCTGGCGCGGATCGACGAGGTCGTCTTCGGCAACGCCAACGGCGCCGGCGAGGAGAACCGCAACGTGGCCCGCATGGCCACCCTGTTGGCCGGGCTGCCCACCTCCATCCCCGGCACCACCGTGAACCGGCTGTGCGGCTCCTCGCTGGACGCCGCCATCATCGCCTCCCGCCAGATCAACACCGGCGAGGCCGACCTCATGCTCATCGGCGGCGTCGAGTCGATGTCCCGTGCCCCGTGGGTCCTGCCCAAGACCGAGCGTCCCTTCCCGATGCACAACCTGGAGCTGGCCAACACCACCCTCGGCTGGCGCCTGGTCAACCGCAACATGCCCAAGGAGTGGACCGTCTCCCTGGGCGAGGCCACCGAGCAGCTGCGGGAGAAGTACGGCATCGACCGTGAGCGGATGGACGCGTTCGCCGCGAACTCGCACCAGCTCTCCGCCAAGGCCTGGGACGAGGGCAAGTACGACAACCTGACCGTCGCCGTGCCGGACGTGGACCTGGCCCGGGACGAGACCATCCGCCCGGACTCCACCGCCGAGTCCCTGGCCGGGCTGCGCACCGTGTTCCGCAAGGAGAACGGCATGATCACCGCCGGCAACTCCTCGCCCATGAACGACGGCGCCTCCGCCGCCTGGCTCGGCTCGGACAAGGCCGCCGACATCCTGGGCCTGCAGCCGCTGGCCCGGATCGCCGGCCGCGCGACCGCCGCCAACGAGCCGCAGTACTTCGGCTACGCGCCGGTGGACGCGGCCAACAAGGCCCTGGAGCGGGCCGGCATCACCTGGGACGACGTCTCCGCGGTGGAGCTCAACGAGGCCTTCGCCGCCCAGTCCCTGGCCTGCACCGACGCCTGGGGCGTGGACCTGTCCATCGTCAACGCCTGGGGCGGGGCCATCGCCATCGGCCACCCGCTCGGCGCCTCGGGCACCCGCGTGCTCGGCACCCTGGCGCGCCGCCTCGAGGAGTCCGGCGACCGCTGGGGCGTGGCCGCGCTGTGCATCGGCGTCGGCCAGGGCATCGCCGTGGTGCTGGAGAACGTCAACGCCCGCTGACCCCGTCCGGTCCCCGACGCCGGCCGGCGCGTTCGCAGCGCGGGGCGCCGGCCGGCGTCGTGGGCCAGACCCGACCTGACAGACCAACCCTTCCCAAGGAGGAACGATGCTTGAGTTCGTGGACACGGCTGCCGAGGCCGTCTCCCGGATCACCGACGGCGCCACGGTGCTGATCGGTGGATTCGGCAACGCCGGCCAGCCGATGGAGCTGATCGACGCGCTGATGGATTCCGGTGCCACCGGCCTGACCGTGGTGAACAACAACGCCGGGCAGGCCGACGCCGGCCTGGCCCTGCTGATCAAGGAGCGGCGGGTGGCCAAGATCATCTGCTCGTTCCCGCGCCAGTCCGACTCCTGGCACTTCGACGAGGCGTACCGCGCCGGCGAGATCGAGCTGGAGCTCGTGCCGCAGGGCAACCTGGCCGAGCGCATGCGCGCCGCCGGTGCCGGCATCGGCGGCTTCTTCAGCCCCACCGGGTACGGCACCCAGCTGGCTGAGGGCAAGGAGGTCCGCGAGATCGACGGCAAGCACTACGTGCTGGAGTCCCCGATCCGCGGCGACTTCGCCCTGATCAAGGCCTACGCCGCCGACCCGTACGGCAACCTGGTCTACCGCAAGACCGCCCGCAACTTCGGGCCCGTCATGGCCACCGCCGCCGCGCACACCATCGTGCAGGTGGACGAGGTCCTGGACGAGCCGCTGAACCCGGAGCACGTGGTGACCCCGGGGATCTACGTGGACACCGTCGTGGGGATCCCGACCGGTTCCGGCGTGAAGGAGCGCGAGGAGCGCGAGGCCCTGGCCGCCGGGCGGTCCAAGCCCTGCATGGCCACCAAGACCGCGGCCGAGCTGGCCGCCCAGAAGTGAAGGGGACGAGCGAGATGAGCGAGCAGACCACCGAGGCCGCGGACGTCCAGGCGTTCCGCAGCACCGACACCCCGCTGACCCAGGACGAACTGGCCCGGGTCATCGCCGAGGACATCGCGCCGGGCTCCTTCGTGAACCTGGGCATCGGCCAGCCGACCACCGTGTCCAACTACCTCTCCCCGGAGAAGAAGGTCACGCTGCACACCGAGAACGGCATGCTGGGCTTCGGCCCGGAGGCCACCGGTGACCAGGTCGACGAGGACCTGATCAACGCCGGCAAGATCCCGGTGACCGAGCTGCCGGGTGCCTCCTACTTCCACCACGCCGACTCCTTCGCCATGATGCGCGGCGGCCACCTGGACGTCTGCGTGCTGGGCGCCTACCAGGTCTCCGCCACCGGTGACCTGGCCAACTGGTCCACCGGCAAGCCCGGGGCCATCCCCGCCGTGGGCGGTGCCATGGACCTGGCGATCGGCGCCAAGGACACCTACGTGATGATGGACCTGTTCACGAAGAAGGGCGACCGCAAGCTGATGGCCGAGTGCACCTTCCCGCTCACCGGCGTGGGCTGCGTGTCCCGGATCTACTCGGACCGGGCCGTGCTGCTGCTGGACCCCTCCGGCGTGGTGACCGTGCGCGAGCTGCACGGCCTCACCTTCGAGGAGCTGCAGGAGAGGCACCCGGACGTGCGCTTCGAGAAGGCCGGCGCCTGAGCCGCTGAGCCCGCCTCGCGGCCCTGGCCGCGTGCCCTCCCGACGACGGCCGGTCACCTCCCGAGGTGGCCGGCCGTCGTCGTCCGTCCTCCAGCCCCCGGCGTCCGGCACCCGTGCGCAGGCCGATGTCCGTGCGCGGGCCGGCGCCGGGTTCCCGGGGGCCGGTTCCCGGCGTCCGTCATCATCGAGAGGACTCATCCGGCGGGGCACGGCGCGTGACGCGTCTCCTGAACCCGGATCATCACTGTCCACACGCTGTGGACAGCGTCCCCGCGGGCACCTCGGACCAGTCAGCATGGGCGGGTGACGTCCCCTGCGAACGCCGAGCCCCTGCTGATCCGCCCTACCGAGAGCGACGGGGGCCGCTCCGCCCGGATGCTGGCCCGCCGGGCCCAGCGGGGAGAGCTGGTCCGTCTGGCTCCCGGCACGTACGCGTCCACGCGGCGGTGGCTGCTGCTGTCCCGGCAGGACCGTCACCGGGTGGGTGCCGTGGCCTTCGCGGACTCCCGACGCCGGCCGGTCACCTTCTGCGGGGCCACGGCGCTCGGGCTCCTGGGGTACCCGGTGGTCGAGCAGGTCCCCACTCTCCACGTTCGGGCGGTGCACCGCGGTGACTCCGGGACGCGGCGGCAGGTGTCGCCCTACGTCAACGAGCACGAGGTCCTGAAGACCGTCGCCGAGCTCAGTACGCAGGGCCTGATGAACGGGGACGGCCGGGTCCCCGTGCTTCCTCGCGTGCACCGGCACTGGAACGCACCGGGCGGGGAGGCAGCAGGGGCCGGTGCCGGCGCGGCGACGGACGGATCGCCACCGCCGGCCCACACCCGGGTCAGCGTGTGCCTGGAGGACGGTACGGTGCTGGGCCGGGTGCGGGTGGATCCACTGCCGGCGGCGATGGCCCTGGTCTTCGGCAGCGAACCGCTGAGCACGGGGACCGCCGCGGCCGATGCGATTATGCGCGACCACGCCGCTGCCGACCTGATGGCCGGTCGTGCGCGGGAGCTCCTGCCCTCCGCCGCCCAGCGCACCCGGTTCGATGCCCAGTGGGCGTTCGCCGACGCCCGGTCCGAGTCGGTGGGGGAGTCCTTGAGCCGGGCCGTCATCCACGAGGCGGGTTTCGTAGTGCCTGAGCTCCAGTACGCGGTGCTGGACACGGCGGGGACGTTGATCGCCCGGACCGACTTCTACTGGGAGGACATCCGCCTGACCGCCGAGTTCGACGGACTGGTGAAGTACACGGGGCGGCTGGCGCGTCCCGGGGCCGGTGGCCCCGTGGGGCAGGACGCCCTGATCCGGGAGAAGCACCGCGAGGACGCGATCCGCCGGCAGGGGTATGGCATGGCACGGTGGATCTGGCCCGACCTGTTCACCCGGTGCCGGTTCGAGGCCATTCTGGAACAGCACGGCGTCCCTCGGCGGCGAGGGTGATCCACCGGCACCCCCGGCAGCCGTTCATCCTGATCCCCCGGCGTCCTTGGCGGCCGTTCATCCTGATCCCCCGGTGCCCTTGGCGGCCGTTCATCCGGACTCGGAGGACATGTCCGTGGGGTCCCCCGGGGTGACATGTCCTCTCGACCATGATGGGCCGCCCCACCCAGCACTGCCCCTGCCTCGCCCCACCCCGCCTCGCCCCGACCCGCCCCGCGGAGTCGAGGCGACCTGGAATGGCCGTCGACGTCGGAGGGGCTTCACCCGGACGTCACCTCGAGGGCCCCGGATCGTCAACCGGGACGAGAAGGGTGGACGGGCATGGGCCCGGCCGGCCGCGACGGGATGACGCGGGGACCGGCACGGGCCACGACAGGAAGGCATCCTCGTGACCCCCAACCCGACCCAGAACCGCCGCCCGGGCACCCGGCGCCGTTCGTCCGCGGCCACCCTGGCCGTGACCCTGTCCGCCGCGGTCCTCACCGGCGGCGCGCTGTCCGGTCCCGCCGCGGCGGCCCCGGCCCCTCAGGACGCCCCCGTGCTCATCGGGCATCGTGGAGCCGCCGGGACCGCACCGGAGAACACGGTGGCGGCCTTCGAGGACGGCCGCGCGTCCGGAGCGGACTTCTTCGAGATCGACGTGCAGCTCTCCGCGGACGGTGTGCCGTTCCTCTTCCACGACAACACCCCGGCCCGCACCACGAACGTGGAGGAGGTCTTCCCCGGTCGCGAGGACGACCCCATCACGTCCTTCACCTGGGCCGAGCTGCAGCAGCTGGACGCCGGCTCCTACTTCTCGGAGGAGTACACGGGGGAGAGGATCCCGCACTTCGACGCCGCCGCCGAGATCGCCACCCGCAACACCGGCGTGTTCATCGAGATCAAGTCCCCGGTGAACTCCCCGGGCATCGAGAAGGTCGTGGCCGAGGCCCTCGCCGAGGACGAGGAGTGGAACGAGCTGCTGGAGGCGGACAAGATCGAGGTGCTCGGCTTCGACGAGGCCTCCAACCAGCGCTTCGCCGAGATCGCCCCGGACGTGCCGCTGCAGCAGCTGGTGGGCACCGTGCCGGACGCGGCCACCCTGGAGCGCTACGCCACCTTCGCCGACTCCTTCGGCACGAACTACCGCACCCTGGACGAGGACGGGGCCCAGCGGGTCAAGGACGCCGGGCTGGGCCTGGGCGTCTACACCGTGAACTCCACCGAGGCCTACGACGAGGCCGCGGCCCTGGGCGTGGACCGGATCACCGGTGACTTCCCCATCCAGTTCTCCCGCTACGAGCGTGGCCTGAAGGCGTTCCCCCAGAACACCGGCGTGCGGATCGCCGACTCCGTCAACGACGTCCCCGGTGAGGACCTGCAGGCCGAGACCGGCGAGCACGTGGTGCTGGAGAACACCGGCAACCACACCGTGGACGTCTCCGGCTGGCTCCTCCGCGACGCCGCCAACAACGTGCTCGAGGTCGGTGAGGGCTACGAGCTGGAGGCCGGCGAACAGCTGCGCGTCTACACCGGTCCCGGGACGAACGCCCCGGACGACTACTACAACGGCGGCGCCGCCAACGTCCTGAACAACGGCGGCGATTCCGTGGCGCTGTGGACGGACGAGGGCACGCTGCAGGACACCTACGCGAACTGATCCGCACACCGCGTCGGGGGCGATCCTCCCGGGTCCTGGTACCCGGGACCGGGGAGGGCCACCCCCACGTGGTGGTCCGCGGGCCGGGCGGTCAGAACGCGATCCGGGTCAGCAGCTCGCGCAGCTGCTCGCGTTCGGCCGCGGAGAGATTGGCCAGGACCTCCTGGTCGGAGGCCTCGGTCAGTTCATAGCCGAGCTGTTCGACCCGGTGGCCCTCGTCGGTGACGGCGATCATGCGCGAGCGGCGGTCCTTCGGGTCGGTCAGCCGCTCCACGAGGCCGCGCTGCTCGAGCACGTCCACGAGTGCCACCACCTGGCTCGGGTCGAGGTCGAGGAACTCGCTGAGCTCCCGCTGGGTCGGGTTGGTCCCGTGCGCCGCCACGGACAGCACCGAGAAGTGGCTCACCTTCAGCCCGAGCTCCGCCTTGAGCAGGGTGTTGGCGTGACCGGTGCCCCGGGATCGTGCGCGCGCGGTGAGGAACTGGATCTGGTGCGCCAGGCGGGTGGACCGGAGCCGGTCGACGCCGGCAGCCTCGGTGGTCGTGTCAGCGCCGGTACCGGTGTGGTCCAGGCCGGTGGGTGTCGTGGTGGTCATGGTGGTATCCGTCGTGGTCGGGGCGGTCAGTGCCGCCGATGGCCGGTACGGTGCGCCCGGCCGGGGGTCGAGAGGGCGCACCGTACCGGGCCCGGAACTCAGTGCTCGTGGGTGGTCAGGTCGAGGTCCTTGGACTCCCGCGTCAGCACGATCGCGATGACGGAGACGAGCGCCATGCCGGCCAGGAAGCCGATGACCGGGACCACGGAGGTGCCGCCGCCGGGGCCGGCGTAGAGCGTGGCCAGGATGGTCGGGGTGAACCCGGCGCCGATCAGGGTGGCCAGCTGGTAGCCCAGGGAGGCGCCGGTGTAGCGGGCGCCGGTGCCGAACTGCTCGGAGATGAAGGCGGCCAGCGGGCCGTAGAGCATCCCGTGCAGGCCGAGGGCGATGGTGAAGGCCAGGGTCAGCACGAACCAGTTGGTGGACTGCAGCATGGTGAAGAACGGGGTGAGGAACATGACGAACAGCACCAGTCCGGCGATCATCACGGGGCGGCGGCCGAAGCGGTCCGAGACGCGGCCGAAGCCGATCACGAAGGCGATGGAGATGACCGAGGCCACGGCGAAGGCGTAGAGCACGTCTGACCGGGCGTTGCCGGCGTCGGTGGCGTAACCCACGGAGAAGGTGGACAGCAGCACCTGCAGGCCGAACCCGGAGGCACCGCCGAACATCGTCAGCAACAGGGCCTTCGGCCGGCGCAGCACCTGCAGCAGCGGCATCTTCGGCTTGGGGGCGGACGAGGCCTCCTCGGCCTCCGCCTTCGCCAGGGCGGCGGTGAACACGGGGGACTCGCTGACCCGGGCGCGGATCACCATGCCGATGATCAGCAGCACGAAGGACAGCAGGAACGGCACGCGCCAGCCCCAGGCCAGGAACTGCTCCTGCGGGAGGGCTGCGGAGAAGGTGCCGAGGATGAAGGTGCCCAGGGCCGCACCGGTGGGAGCACCGGCATTGGTGAAGGAGGCCGCGAAGCCCCGCTTGCCGGACTCGGAGTGCTCCAGCGCCATCAGCGCCGCGCCTCCCCACTCACCGCCCACCGCGATGCCCTGGCAGACGCGCAGGAACACGAGGATGACCGCGCCCCAGCCGCCGATCTGCGCCGCACCCGGGACCAGGCCGATCAGGGTGGAGGCCACGCCCATGATGAGCATGGACAGCACCAGCATCTTCTTGCGCCCCAGCCTGTCACCGAAGTGGCCGAAGATCGCCCCGCCGAGAGGCCGGGCCAGATAGCCGGCGGCGAACGTGCCGTAGGCGGCGATCGTGCCGGTCAACGGGTCCAGGCCGCTGAAGAACACCGCCGGGAAGACCACGGCCGAGGCGGCGGCGTAGAGCAGGAAGTCGTAGAACTCGATCGTCGAGCCCAGGTAGCTGGACAGGATGACCCGGCGGGCCTCGCGGCGCTTGACCCCCGGATCGAGGGCGTCGAGGTCGGGCGCGGTGTGCTGTGCGGAGACGGTCGTCATGATGCTCTCCAGTCGGGAAGGGGCGGTGTTCAGGGACGGGCGGGGTTCAGGGACGGGCGGGGTTCAGGAACGGGCCGGGGTCAGGAGGCCGGCACCGGCTGGGTGCGCTCCCGGAGGACGTTCTTGCGGATCTTCCCGGTGGAGGTGCGCGGCAGCTCCTCCACCACGAGCACCTCCCGGGGCAGCTTGTAGCGGGCCAGGCGGGCGCTGAGCTGGTCGCGCAGCCCGGGCCCGCCGGGGACGTCGGCCCCGGTGCGCGCCTCCGGGCGCAGCACCACGAAGGCCAGCCCGGTCTCGCCCCAGCGCTCGTCCGGGACCCCGACGACGGCGGCCTCCAGGACCGCGGGCAGGGAGAGCAGGGCGTTCTCCACCTCAGCGGGGTAGACGTTCTCACCGCCGGAGATGTACATGTCCTTGATGCGGTCCTTGATGGTGAAGTACCCCTGGGCATCCCGCACGGCGATGTCCCCGGAGTGGTACCAGCCGTCCGCGAGGGCGGACTCGGTCGCCTCCGGGCGGTTCCAGTAGCCCTTCATGACCTGGGGGCCGCGGACCCAGACCTCACCGGCCCGGTCGGTGCCGACGTCCCCGCCCGTGGCCGGGTCCACGAGCCGGACCTCGGAGAAGAAGTGCGGGCGGCCGGCCGTGCCCGCGTGGGACAGGGCGTCCTGGGCCTCGAGCAGGCAGACGCCGGGGGCGGTCTCGGTCATGCCGAAGCCCTGGACGATCTTGACGTCGCGCTCGGTCCACGTCCGGATGGACCGCTCGCTCAGGGGCGAGCCGCCCACCATGATCGAGCGCAGCGAGGACAGGTCCGTGCCGGCGAAACCGGCGGCCTCGGCCAGCAGGTCGATCATGGCCGGGACCATGAACGTGCCGGTGACCCGGGAGTGCTCGATCTCGGCCAGCACGTCGGCCGGGCGGAACTGCCGGTGGATGATGATCCGCCCGCCCATCATGAAGGTGGGCATCGTGGTCATGTTCATCCCGGCGATGTGGAACAGCGGCGCCACGGACAGCATCACCTCGTCCTGGCGCAGGTCCGTGCCGGTGAACGCGTTGAGGTACTGGTAGGTCAGGTTCCGGTGGGTCAGCATGGCGCCCTTGGGGCGGCCCGTGGTGCCGGAGGTGTACATGAACAGGGCGACGTCGTCATCGTCCACGTCGGCCTCGACCTCGGCGGTGGAGGCCCCCGCGAGCAGGTCCTCGTAGCGCAGCCCGGGTCCCTCCGGGCCCTCGGCCGCCACCAGCGTCAACCGCGGGTGCCGCTCGGCCAGGTGGGCGGCGACGTCGGCCACCTCCCGGCCGTACACGACGGCGTTGGCCTCGGAGTCGGTCACGATGAACTCGACCTCGGTGGGGGACAGCCGGGGATTGACCAGCACCGGGGTGGCGCCGAAGAGGTTGGCGGCGAAGAAGGTCTCCAGCAGGGAGGGGTGGTTGAACCCCACGTAGGCCACGCGCTCGCCGCGCACCACGCCGAGCCCCTGCAGGGCATTGGCCAGGCGGGTGACCCGCTGGCTGAACTCGCCGTAGGTGGTGGTGGCGCCCTCGAACTCGATGGCCACGGCCTCCGGTCGCACGGTGGCCCGACGACGGGGGTAGGTGCCGATGCCGATGTTCATGGGACTCCTTCGCTCTGTGGGCTGGATCACGATAAGACCCATGCAACACTCAAGCGTTGAGAATGTCAACGATTGATATTAGGTCGTAACTGCCCGGTGGGGCCTGCGCCTCGGCCGCTGGCGCGACACGATTCCTTTGCAATGGCGAATTCTTGGTAGGGTGGTTGACATAACGGCACCCGAAGGGGTGCTCCGTCCTCGGCCTTCAGTGCCGCCCTGACCGGGTGGTGGGCCGGGGCGCGACGTGAGGTCGCGGTGTTGAGGCCCGGGCGCCGGTGCGCCCGGAGAGGACTGCCTCCACCCGACCCGTCACCGCAGGAGAGAGACAAAGGCCGTGGGGCCGGAAGGGAAGCTGTGTCCAAACAGCGCATCGCCATCATCGGGGCAGGACCGAGCGGGATTGCCGCGCTGCGGGCCTTCGAGTCCGCCCAGCGCAAGGGAGTGCAGATCCCGGAGGTCGTCTGCTACGAGAAGCAGGACGACTGGGGCGGGCAGTGGAACTACAACTGGCGCACCGGCATCGACAAGTACGGTGAGCCGGTCCACTCCTCCATGTACCGCAACCTCTGGTCGAACGGGCCCAAGGAGGCCCTGGAGTTCGCCGAGTACACGTTCGACGAGCACTTCGGCCGACCGATCTCGTCCTACCCGCCGCGTGAGGCCCTCTGGGACTATATCGACGGCCGGGTCCGGACGTCGGACGTCAAGGAGAAGGTGCAGTTCTCCACCGCCGTGCGCTGGGTCCAGTACAACCGCGAGGATGACAACTTCACCGTCACGGTGGAGAACCTGCGCTCGAAGACGACCTCCTCCTCGGAGTTCGACCGGGTGATCGTGGCCACCGGCCACTTCTCCTTCCCGAACGTCCCGGACATCACGGGGATCGAGACCTTCCCGGGCGCCCTGCACCACGCCCACGACTTCCGCGGTGCGGAGAAGCTGGCGGACAAGCGCGTCCTGCTGATCGGTTCGTCCTACTCCGCCGAGGACATCGGTGTGCAGGCCTTCAAGATGGGCGCGCGCTCGGTCACCATGAGCTACCGGAGCCGCCCCCAGGGCTACGCCTGGCCCGAGGGCATGGAGGAGTTGCCGGGCATCGACCGCGTCGACGGTGAGACGGTCCGCTTCTCGAATGGCGAGACCCGCGAGTTCGACGCGGTGATCCTGTGCACCGGTTACCTCCACAAGTACCCGTTCCTGTCTTCGGACCTGGCCCTGTCCTCGCCGAACACCATCTATCCCGCCGGCCTGTACCGAGGCGTGGTGTGGCAGAAGAATCCCAAGCTGTACTACCTGGGTGCCCAGGACCAGTGGTTCACGTTCAACATGTTCGACGCCCAGGCCTGGTACGTCCGTGACCTGATCATGGGCCGGGCGAAGCTGCCCCCGGCCGAGGAGCGGGCCGCCCACCTGAAGCAGTGGCGCGCGCGCTTCCAGGGACTCGACGGGGACGCTGACGACGTGCGGTTCCAGGCCGACTACATCCGTGACCTCATCGAGGCCACGGACTACCCGATGTTCGACCTGGACGAGGTCGTGCGGATCTTCCTGGCCTGGAAGCAGGACAAGAAGGAGAACATCCTCACCTACCGGGACAAGCCGCACCGCTCGGTGATGACCGGGACCATGGCCTGCGAGCACCACACCCCGTGGTTGCAGGAGCTCGACGACTCCCTGGAGCGCTACCTGTCCACGCCGGAGCGGGCGGGGATGGAGGAGATCCTCACGGGCGGCGGTGCCGTGTCCCCACGCTGACGGCTGGGGGCAGGGGGCTGGCCCCTGGACAACGACGCCGGCCGCGCACCCTGGGTGCGCGGCCGGCGTCGTGGCGTGTGGGGGTGCCGGTGAGGTTAGAAGGCGATCTTCAGCAGCAGGCCGCGCAGTTGCTTCCGCTCCCGGGCGGAGAGGGTGCCGAGGGTGACGTCCTCGGACTCGAGCAGGATCTCCCGGGCCTTCCCGAAGAGCTCCAGGCCGGCGTCGGTGGCGACGATGATCTTGGAGCGCCGGTCCCGGGGGTCCGTCTCGCGCTGGACCGCGCCGAGGGCCTCGAGGGAGTCGACCAGGGCCACGATCTGGCTGGGATCCAGGGCCAGGAACTCACCGAGTTCGCGCTGGGAGGGCTTCAGACCGCTGGCCGCGAGGGACAGCACCGAGTACTGGCGGACCTTGATGCCCAGCGGTGCCAGCATGTGGTTGGCGTGACTTGAGCCACGGCCCCGGGCGCGGGCCGTGAGGAACTGGATCTGCTGGGCCAGCTCACCGGCGAGGAACCGCTCGGTGCCCTGATCCGCCAAGGCGTCCGGGGCGGGCGCGCCCCGGTGGGTGGATGTCGACATAGGGGTCCTCGTGACGTTCGGCCAACCATTGATGTTCTCAAGTGTAGACCCCCTCCCGGTGATGCGCGCTGGCTGGTGAGCCCCGGATCGACCGCCGTCGGGAGGGGTGCTCGGACAGGCGTTCGGCCGGGCGCCGGACCGGAGCGCAGCCCGGCGCTCGATCCGCCGCCGCCCCGTCCGGACCCCTCCGGGTGCGGTCCCCTCAGGCCATGGCGAAATTAGATCATTGACTTTCTCAACGGTATGGGCTGTCATGGTGCCAGCAGCACACCTCGCGAACCTCACCCCACGAACGTCACCCCCGAAGGAGAAGCCATGTCCCTCAACGGCAAGGTTGCCATCGTCACCGGTTCCGGCGCAGGACTCGGCCTGGCCTATGCCCAGGAGCTCGCCCGCCAGGGCGCCGCGGTCATCATCAACGACGTCAACCAGGAGATCGCCGACCAGGCGGTCGCCTCCATCACCGAGGCCGGCGGCCGGGCCGCGGCCGTGGTCGCACCGGTCGGCTCGTCCGAGACCGCCGACCAGCTGGTGAAGACCGCCGTGGACACCTTCGGCGGGCTGGACATCCTCGTCACCAACGCCGGCATCCTGCGGGACAAGTCCCTGCTGAAGATGACCGACGACGACTTCGACGCGGTCATCAACGTCCACCTCAAGGGCACCTTCACCTGCGTGCGCTCCGCCTTCGCGTACTTCAAGGAGAACGGCGTGGCCGGGCGCATCGTCACGATCGGCTCGCCCACCGGCCAGCGCGGCAACTTCGGCCAGACCAACTACGCCGCCGCCAAGGCCGGGATCGTGGGCATGGTCCGCACCTGGGCCCTGGAGATGAAGAAGGCCGGCGTGTCCGTCAACGCCGTCATCCCGGTGGCCGCCACCGCCATGACCAAGACCATCCCGTTCTTCGCCAAGGCCGTCGAGGCCGACGAGCGCGGCGAGGCCATGCCGGAGTTCTTCCGCAAGGACCTCGGCTTCGGTCCCGCCCGGGACGTGGCCGGGCTGGTCGCCTTCCTGTCCTCCGAGGCCGCCGCGGGCATCTCCGGCCAGGCCATCGGCGTGGGTGGGGACCGCCTGCAGGTCTGGTCCCACCCCGAGGCCGTCACCACCGACTACCACGAGGGCGGCTGGGACTACGAGACCATGCTCTCCGAGGGCAAGGCCATCCTCGAGGCCAACCTGCAGTCCGTGGGCGAGCGGATGCCGGAGCTGCCCGCCGAGCTGCGGCCCGAGCCCGCCGGGAAGTAGTCCGCCCGGCACCCACCGGCCGGACACCCGCCGGCCGGGTGCCCGCCGGCCGGGCGCCCGTCGACAAGGCGCCTGCCGACCGGGCGCCACCGCCCGTCATCACCCAGCAATCGCACCCAGGAGGAACCATGGGACAGACCCCCGTGCGCTATGAATGCGCCGTCGACGTGGACGCCATCACCGCCGTGGACATGCACGTCCACCTCGAGGTCGACGACTGCGGCCACGTGGCCATGCCGGACGACATCATGGAGGCCTCGGCGAAGTACTTCAAGGCCGCCGAGCGGACTCCCTCGATCGACTCGATCGCCGAGACCTACCGGGGTCACGGGATGGCCGCGGTGGTCTTCACCGTGGACGCCCGGACCCAGCTGGGACACCTGCCGAATTCCATCGACGACCTCGTGGCGGGCTGCGCGCGGCACAACGACGTGCTCATCCCCTTCGGCAGCGTGGACCCGCGCACCGGTCCGGACGCGATCACCGAGGCCCGTCGCCAGGCCGAGGAACTGGGCGTGCGCGGGTTCAAGTTCCACCCCTCCGTGCAGGGCTTCGACCCCTCGGACGAGCAGTACTTCCCGCTGTGGGCCGAACTGGAGCGCATCGGTCTGCCGTGCATCTTCCACACCGGGCAGAACGGCATGGGCGCCGGGCTCCCGGGTGGGCGCGGGATCAAGCTGAAGTACTCGAACCCGCTGCTGCTGGACGACGTGGCCGCCGAGCACCCGGGGCTGCCGATCATCATGGCCCACCCCTCGGTGCCGTGGCAGGACGAGGCGAACTCCATCGCCACGCACAAGGCCAACGTGTACATCGACCTCTCCGGCTGGTCCCCGAAGTACTTCCCGGAGTCGCTGGTGCGCCAGTCCAACAACGTGCTCTCCCGCAAGGTGCTGTTCGGCACGGACTTCCCGCTCATCACCCCGGACCAGTGGCTGAAGGCCTTCGCCGACCTGCCGCTCAAGGACGAGGTGCGCCCGCGGATCCTGAAGGACAACGCGGTGACGCTGCTCGGCCTGGGCGCGGAACGCGGAACCGGCGACGCCGGCCGGGGCGCCTCCGCAGGCGAGCGCACCGCCGCCGGCGGTGCGGCATGAGCGCCGGGCGCCCGGTCGCCGTCGGGGCCGTGATCCCGTCCGACCTCTACGGCTTCGCCGAGCGGCTGACCGAGGCCGAGCGGAGGGTCCTGACGGACCTGCGCGAGCAACTGCGCTCCACCGTCCACCCGCACCTCAACGACGCCTGGGACAGGGCCGAGCTGCCCACGGAGCTGCTCGAGGCGGTGCGCGGCCTCGAGCTGATGGACCCGCCGGTGCTGCGCGAGGCCGGGGAGCCCGTCCGGGACATCCTCACGGGGTTCCGCAACTTCGAGCTGGCCCGCTGCGACATCAACGTCGGCACGCTGTACAACGCCCAGGCCGGGTTGTTCCGTACGGTCTGCACCCTGGGCGGCTCCCCGGAGCAGGCACGGGACCTGGACGCGAGGATCCGCACCTATGAACTGACCGGCGTGTTCGGGCTGACCGAGCCGGACCACGGCTCGGACGTGGCCGGTGGGCTGGCCACCACCGCCACCCGGGACGCGGCCACGGGGGAGTGGGTCATCAACGGCGCCAAGCGGTGGATCGGCGGCGCCTCGGTGTCCGACGTGGTGGCGACCTTCGCCCGGGACACCGCCGACGGCCAGGTCAAGTGCTTCCTGGTCCCGCGGGATGCCGAGGGCGTGACCATGACGATCATCCCGCACAAGGCCTCGCTGAGGATCATGCAGAACGCCCACATCGAGTACCGGGACGTCCGGGTCACCGAGGCCGACCGGCTGCACGGGATCAACTCGTTCAAGGACGTGGCCCGCTGCCTGCGGAACATGCGCTCGGACGTGGCGTGGATGGCCGTGGGGGCCCAGGCCGGTGCCTACGAGGCGGCCCTGCGGTATGTCCGCGGGCGCGAGCAGTTCGGCCGGCCGATCGCCGGGTTCCAGCTCGTGCAGGAGAAGCTGGCGATCATGCTGGGCAACCTCACCGCCTCGCTGGGCATGGTGGTGCAGCTGACCGAACAGCAGGCGGCCGGGGTCTTCAAGGACGAGAACTCCGCGCTGGCCAAGATGTACACCTCGCTGCGGCTGCGGGAGACCGTGGCCCTGGCCCGCGAGGTGTGCGGCGGCAACGGCATCACCCTGGACACGGACGTGGCCCGGTTCCACGCAGACGCCGAGGCCATCTACTCCTACGAGGGCACCCACGAGATCAACGCGCTGATCGTGGGCCGCGCCGTCACCGGCGTCGGCGCCTTCGTCTGAGGGCCACGCCCCATCCATCACCGGACGGTCACGGTCCGCCGCTCGTGACCCAAAACCATTGCGCTCATCAACCATTGTGATGTAGAACACATTCCTAGGAGGAAACCATGACCGAGACCACCACCCCCACGTCCAGGCTCGTCGTCACGTTCGAGGAGGCCAAGTCCCTGGCCGGCAAGGACCTCGGCGTCACCGAGTGGCGCGAGGTCACCCAGCAGATGGTGAACACCTTCGCGGACGCCACCGACGACCAGCAGTGGATCCACGTGGACCCCGTGCGCGCCAAGGACGGCCCCTTCGGCGCCCCGATCGCCCACGGGTTCCTGACCCTGTCCATGATCATCCCCTTCTGGTCCGAGCTCTTCGACGTCTCCGACGTCAGGACCAAGGTCAACTACGGCCTGGACAAGGTCCGCTTCACCTCCCCGGTGAAGGTCGGTTCCCGCATCCGCATGAAGGGCTCGATCGCCGACGTGCAGGAGGTCAAGGGCAACGGCCTGCACATCGTCGTCGATTCCGTCATCGAGATCGAGGGCGAGGAGCGCCCCGCCGTCGTCGCGACCTTCCTCGCCCGCTTCTACGCCTGAGGCACCCGCCTCCAGGCACTCCGCCCCACTCCACCCCCTCCCGGCCCGAGCCGGTACGCACCCCCGCAGGAGAAACCATGAAGAAGAAGCTCGTCTCACTGCTGGCCACCGCCGCCGTCGCGGGGCTGGCCCTGACCGGCTGTGGTTCCGGTTCACCGTCCGGAGGAGGCGGGGAGAGCTCGCCCGGCGCCGCCGCGTCCGGCGGTACCGAGTCCGGCGGCGCCTCGGGTGAGCTCGACAAGGTGATCGTCGGCGTGCTGCCGATCGCCCCGTCCGTGGCCGTGCAGTACGGCATCGAGGAGGGCATCTTCGAGGAGCACGGCATCGAGGTGGAGCTCTCCACGTCCAACGCCGGTGCCGCGATGCTCCCGGCCGTGGCCAACGAGCAGATCCACTTCGGCGTGGGCAACCCGAACTCGGTCATGAACGCCAACGACCGCGGCCTGGACATGAAGATCGTGGCCGGTTACTCGAACTCCCTGGAGGAGGGCGAGGACATCGCGGGCGTGGTGACCACCAAGGACAGCGGCATCCAGGGCTGGGAGGACCTGGCCGGCAAGACGGTCTCGGTCAATGCCCTCAAGACCCAGGGCGACCTGACCATCATGGAGTCCGTCGCCAAGGCCGGGGGCGACCCCTCGGCCATCAAGTTCTCGGAGATGCCGTTCCAGGACATGCCGGCCCAGCTCGAGCGCGGCAACACGGACGCCATCTGGGTCCCGGAGCCCTTCCTGACCAGCTCCCTGGCGAACGAGAACAACCAGCTGGTGGGGTACTCCTTCCAGGACTCGGTGGCCGGCATGCCGACGATGGTGACGTTCAGCTCGGGCAAGTTCACCGAGGAGAACCCGGAACTCACGCAGCGGTTCGTCGACGCCATGACGGAGACGCTGGCCGCCGCCGACGAGGACCCGGACGGCGCCCGTGCCCTGCTGCCCGAGTTCATCAGCCTGCCCGAGGAGGCGGCGAAGAACCTGAAGATGGAGAAGCTCTCCGGCGAGATCCGCAAGGAGCAGATCGAGGAGGCCGGGCGGTTGATGGTGAAGTACGGCTTCATCAGCAACGACCCGGACGTGGAGAACCTGTACTGGGAGGGCTCCCAGTGAGCTGACGCCCACGCCCCCGGTACGTGACCCGCTCACACCACCACGACGCCCCCGCCCTGGACCGACCGGGCGGGGGCGTCGCGGTCTGCGCAGGACGCCGGGGCGGCACGGGCCGGACAGCCCGCTGCCCGGCAGACTGGTTCCACCGCTCCCGGATTGCCGGACCGCCGGGCTGCCGGGCGGCCCCGGTCAGGCCGGGTCGTGGTGGGGAGGGGCGCCGGTGTCGTGGGCCAGGACGCGCCGCAGCAGCGCGGTGAGCTGCTCCGTCTCCTCGGCCGTCAGGGGGGTGAAGAGCTGGTCGTTGACCTCGAGCGCGGGGTGGTACAGCTCCCGGAGCAGGTCCCGCCCGGAGTCGGTCAGGGTCGCCACCCGGCGGCGGCCGTCCCGGGGGTCGCGGGAGACCGTCACGTGGCCCTGGGCGGACATGCGGTGCACCAGCTCGGTCAGGGTGGCCCGGTCCACGGCCAGCTGCTCGGCGATCTCGGACTGGGACAGTCCACCGACGGACCTGGCCAGGCACAGCAACAGGCCGAACTGGATGGAGGTGTGGTCGGCCGAGACCTGCTGTGTCCAGAGACGGCCGTGGCGGCTGAGCAACCGCCGCACCGCGAGGCTGTGGAACTCCTCGGCGGTGGCGAGTGTCTGACCGTCGTCCTGCATGGCTCTCCATCCGTAGAACAGTTGAGATCGTTAATGGAATTCTCTTGTTGGCCATTGTGACGGCTGAGTAGAGTGTGAGTCACCTTACAGGCTGGACGACCCCCTCGCCCCAGCCTCGCGGCCGCTCCTGCGGTCGCGGATCACCGCATGTCACACTCCAGGAGCACCCGATGATGAGGAATGTCCGACTGGCCGCCGTGGGCGCGGCCGCACTGCTGGCCCTGACCGCCTGTGGATCCGGTTCGCCGTCCGGTGGTGGCGCCACCACCGGGGCCGCCACGGAGGGGTCCGGCAGCGAGTCCGCCGCCGCCGGTGACCTGAAGCAGGTCGAGGTCGGGGTCATCCCGATCGTGGACGTCGCGCCGATCTACCTGGGCGTCGAGGAGGGCATCTTCGAGAAGCACGGCCTCGACGTCACCCTGACCCTGGCCCAGGGCGGGGCCGCGATCGTGCCGGCCGTGCAGTCCGGGCAGATGGACTTCGGCTTCTCCAACGTCACCTCGCTGGCCATCGGCCGCGCCCAGGGGCTGCCGCTGAAGCTGGTGGCCACCGGCCCGCAGACCACGGGCGACTCCGAGGACGACTTCGCCGCCGTGATGGTCCCCGAGGACTCGGACGTGAAGACCGCCGCCGACCTCGACGACAAGCGCATCGCCGTCAACACCCTGAACAACATCAACGACACCGTGATCTCCGAGGGCATCCGCCAGGACGGTGGGAACGCCGAGACCATCGAGTACGTGGAGATGGCCTTCCCGGACATGGTCGGCCAGCTGGAGGCCGGCAACGTGGACGCCATCGGCGCCGTGGAGCCCTTCGTGACCATCGCCGAGGCCGCGGGTGCGCGCCGGATCTTCGCCCAGTACGCGGACCCGATCCCGGACCTGTCGGTGGCCGGCTACTTCACCACGGACCAGATGATCGAGCAGGACCCCGAGCTGGTGGACGCCTTCGTGACCGCCATGAAGGAGTCCCAGCAGTACGCCACCGACAACCCGGACGCGGCCAAGGCCATCCTGCCCGAGTACACCTCCCTCGAGGCGGACGTGATCGAGCAGCTGACCATGCCGCGCTTCCCGCAGGAGCATGACATCGAGTCGCTCCAGAAGGTCATCGACCTCTCCGTGGAGGGTGGCCTCATCGACGAGGCGCCGTCCGTGGAGGACCTGGTCCGCCAGTGACCGGTGGCACGGCCCGGACGGTGCATCCCTGACGGCCGATCCCCGACGACCCATCCCCGACGGTGCGGGTGGTCCTGCCCGGTGGCCTCGGCCGCCGGGCAGGACCACCCGCACCGTGGTGTCAGGGGTGGTGCCCAACGCCTGCGTGTCCCCCTGGGCGACGCTTGAATGTCCACAATAACTATTGAATTACTCAACTAAATGTTCCACACTGAGGGGAGTGCGGACAGGGCACGTCAAGCTGCAGAGGAGTCGGGAATGTTCAACCGTGGGATCGGCGACTGGATCCACCGAAGGCGCGTGAAGTCCGCAGGGCGCACCGCCGTGATCAGCGCGGCCGGCGAACTGACCTATGACGAGTGGGCGGCCCGGATCGACCGGTTGGCGAACGCCCTGGCCGACCGCGGCGTGCGGGGCGGTGACCGCGTGGCCTACCTCGGCGAGAACCACCCCTCGTTCCTGGAGACCCTGTTCGCGGCCGGTTCCCTGGGCGCCGTCTTCGTGCCCCTGAACACCCGCCTGGCCCCGCCGGAGATCGCCTTCGCCCTGGAGGACTCCGGGGCCACGGTGCTGATCGCCTCGGCCACGCTGGAACCGCTGGCCGTCGCCGGAAGCCGCGGGGCCGGCGTCGGGACCCTGGCGACCGTCCAGGACGGCCCGCCGGCCGCCGTCGAGCGCCGCGACGGGGACCTGGAGGCCCTCGACTACGAGGAACTGCTGGCCGGCGGCGACCCGGTGCGCCCGGACGTGGCGGTGGACCTCGACGACCTGGCGCTGATCCTCTACACCTCCGGGACCACGGGCAAACCGAAGGGCGCCATGCTCACGCACGGCAACCTGACGTGGAACGCCTTCAACGTCCTCACCGACCTGGACGTGACCAGCGAGACCCGGGCACTGATGATCGCCCCGATGTTCCACGTGGCCTCCCTCGGCATGGGAGCGCTGCCCACGCTGCTCAAGGGCGGGACCCTCGTCCTGGAACCCCGGTTCGAGCCCGGGCGGGTCCTCGAGCTGATCGGCAGGCACCGGATCACCAGCATGGCCGGGGTGCCCACCACCTACCAGCTGCTGGCCGAGCACCCCGACTGGAAGGCCACCGACCTGTCCTCGCTCCGGATCCTGACCTGCGGGGGGTCCGCCGTGCCGATGCGGGTGCTGGAGGCCTACGAGGAGCGCGGGCTGTCCATCGCCATGGGCTACGGCATGACCGAGACCTCGCCCGGCGCCACGGTCCTGCCGGCGCGCTACTCGCGTGCCAAGCAGGGGTCCGGCGGACTGCCGCACTTCCACACCGCGGTGCGCGTGGTCGACCCGCTCGGGCAGGTGTGCCCTCCCGGGGAGGTCGGGGAGATCCAGGTCCAGGGCCCCAACGTCATCACCGCCTACTGGAACCGGCCCGACGCGACCGCCGAGTCCTTCGAGCAGGCCGAGGACGGCACCTGGCTGAAGACGGGGGACATGGGCTACCGGGACGAGGACGGGTTCCTGTTCATCTCTGACCGGCTCAAGGACATGATCATCTCCGGTGGGGAGAACATCTACCCGGCGCAGGTCGAACAGGAGATCGCCCAGCTGGAGGCCGTGGCGGCGGTGGCCGTGATCGGTGTCCCGGACGAGCGGTGGGGCGAGGTGCCCCGCGCGGTGGTGGTGGTCCGGGAGGGCCACGAGCTGACCGATGACGAGGTCATCCGGCACCTGGACGGCAGGCTCGCCCGGTACAAGGTCCCCAAGTCCGTGGTGTTCGTGGACGAGATGCCCCGCACCGCCTCGGGCAAGATCCGCAAACCGGACCTGCGCCGCCGCTACGGGGGCTGAGGCGCGGGTCCCCGTGGCCCGGGTGGTTCGCCCCTGCGGCCCGGGTGGCTCGTCCCCGTGGACCCCGGGGCCTACCGGGCGACGGGCGGGCGCCGCGCCGTCACGGTGAAGCCCGCCGGTTGACCGCTCAGGCCGGGGCGCCGGCGGAGGACTCCTGGGACAGTTCCTGGGGATAGAGCTCCTCGAGCAGCCTCAGCCCGCGCTCGGCCCAGCCGATCTCCGTCTCGGCCCGGGCGACCAGCCCCTCGTAGGTGTAGCGCTTGAACGCCGCGGTGCGGTGGTGCTCCTCCGGCGGCACGGACCGCAGGCGGCGGGCCAGGGTCTCGGAGGTGCCGGCGTCGATCTCGTCGATCTGCTGCTGCCAGGCCGCCTGGATCTGCCGGGTGTGCTCGCGGTAGGCCTCCAGCTGGGCGCGGGCCCGCTGTGGATGGGCGTACTCGAAGTAGGCGGCCCGCAGGTGCATGGGGTCGCGGTCCCGCGCCCACTGGAGGTCGGAGTCCATCCACTCCCGGAAGGACTCCCGCCCCGCGTCCGTGATGGTGTAGGCGATCTTGCGGCCCTTGCGCCCGAACGGGACCTCCTCGGCCTCGAGCAGGCCGTCCTGGGTCATCCGTCGCAGCTCCGGGTAGATCTGGGAGTCCGGGGCGTGCCAGACGTTGCCCACCGAGGAGCCGAACCTCTTGGCGAGGTCGTAGCCGGTCATGGGCTCGACGACGAGCAGGGCCAGCAGTGCATTGCGCAGGGACATGGCGTGGGTCCTTCCCGCTGGGGCAGCCGGTCCGCTCCACTGTAACCGCCCGCCCGGGGAACGCCACTATGAGGATAGGTAAGAGTCGGGCCCGGCGGCGGCCCCCGGCCGGACGGGCGGCCCGTCCTGTCCCCGGGCTAGAGGGCCGCGTTGAGCACCGGTGCCAGCCGGCGCATGCCCTCGCGCAACACCTCCGGGGCCACGAAGGAGAAGGCGAGCCGGAAGTGCGGGTTCGGGCCGACGTCGGGCGTGAACGCCGCGCCGGGCACGAAGACGACGCCGGCCTCCGCGGCGGTGTGCATCAGCGGCAGCGTGTCGATGCCGTCCGGCATGCGGGCCCAGACGAAGAAGCCGCCACCGGGCCGGGCAAACATGATCCGCGGGTCCAGCGACTCCTCCATGGAGTCCACCAGGGCGTCGCACCGACGCGCGTACTCGACGGCGCAGCGGGCGACGTGGCCCTGCCAGTCGAAGCGGGTGAGGAAGGCCGTGGCGAGCATCTGGCTGGGCACCGAGGGGCAGATGTACGCCGACTCCGCGGAGAGGTAGAACTCGCGCAGCAGCGCCGGCGGCACCAGCGCCCAGCCGATGCGCACGCCGGGGGAGAAGATCTTGGAGGCGGTGCCGAGGTAGATGACCTGGTCCCGGTGCTCCGCCGCGATGGGCGGGACCGGGGCGTCCTCGAAGCCGAGCTGGCCGTAGGGGTTGTCCTCCACGATCAGCACGCCCTCCTCGCGGCAGATCCGCGCCACCTCGTCCCGCCGGGCCGCGGGCATGAGCGCACCGGAGGGATTGGCGTAGGAGGGGATCGTGTACAGGAAGGCCACCCGGCGCCCCTCGGCGCGCAGCCGCTGCAGGGTCTGGCGCAGGAAGGCGGGGATCAGCCCCTCCTCGTCCGTCGGGGTGGTGACGGCGTCCAGCTGCCAGGTGTTGAAGGTGTTCAGCGCGCCCACGAAGGTCGGGTCCTCCACCACGACGACGTCGCCCGGGTTCCCGAGCATCCGCGCCGCGGTGTCGATCCCGGCCTGGGAGCCGGGGGTCACGACGACGAGCTCCGGGTCCGCGCCCTCGATGCCGTCCGCGGCCATCACCGAGCAGGCGGCGTCCCGCAGCTCCGCGGTCCCCTGGCCCGCCCCGTACTGCAGGGAGAGGTGGCCCTGGCGGGAGACCAGCTCGTCGGCGACGCGTCCCAGCTCCTCCAGCGGGAGGTCGTCCAGCCACGGATTGCCGCCGGCCAGGGAGACCAGCCCGGGGGACATGGCCAGGTCGAACACGTCCCGCACGGCGGACTGGCGCACGCCGCGGGCGCGGTCTGAAAGGAACGCTGAAGGATCCATCACCGGGCCGATGCTAGCAACGCCACCGCACCGGTGAGAAGGGCCGGGCCGGTTCAGGAACCGGTGGCCCCCATGCCCTCGGTGACCTCGTCGGTCGGCTCCGCATCCGGGGCCGGGGTCGTGATCTCCTCGCCGAGTTCCAGGGGGGTGAGGCCGAACAGGTCCTCGATCAGCACCCCGTCCACGTAGACCTCCGCGTTCGGCACCCCGGCGGCCGCGGCGGCCGTCTGGTTGAGCTGGGCGCGGATGCGGTAGGACTCGCACTGGCTGCGGCTGACGAGGTCGCCGGTCAGTTCCAGCACCACGGTGTCCCCCTCGACGCGGTGGGACGCGTAGGCGAGGTCGTCCTCGGAGGGGTCGAGGGAGTTCGTGACGGCCGGGTCCCCGTGGCTGTACTGCTCATCGGTGAGCAGGAAGCCGATGGCCGAGGCCACGGGATCCTCCGTCTGCACCGGCACGGAGGTGACGCGGACCAGCAGGTCCTGGCAGGCGACGTCGCGACCGGTCGTGTTCGGCGGGAAGTCGCCGTTCAGCGCCACGAAGTACAGCGGCAGTTCCACGTACCCCTCGGCGGAGACGGTCGGCAGGGGGCCGTCACCACCGGCCGGCGACTCGGCGGGGTTGGGGAAGAGGTTGCAGCCGGCCAGGGCGACGGAGGCCGTCACGGCGCCCAGTGCGATCGCGACGGGGCGCAGGGGTCGGCACGCGCTCATGGAACTCCTGTGCTGCGGAAGGTCGCGGGCCGGGTGGTCAGGCGTCCGCGGGATGACCCGACCATCGTACTCCGGCGCGGGGCACGGCACGGGCAAGGAGGTGGCCGGGGCCCAAGAACGGGGTGGGCCCCGGCCGGTCTGGCGGCGATCCGGCCCTCGGAGGGGGGATGAGTAGACCGGCTTTCTCACCAGACTCTGTACCGCGGGCCGGTGGCCTGCGGAAACTTGGTTGAGAAATCAATCCTCTCATGCCGAGGCCCGCCGGCCAAGGTCTTCCGCCGGGTGGAGGGGGTCGTCCGCCCTCGGCGGAACCCACGGCGCGGGCGTGTCCCCGCCCCCTGCGCGGCCCCTTCCCGGGGCCTCTGCGGCGACCCCGCCCTGACCTGCGCGGACCCTCAGTCCTGGGACGCGTCGTCCGTTTCCCCGGCGTCGGCGGCGGCGTCCTGCCCTGCCTCGCCGGCGCGGGCCTCGGCGCGGCGGCGCACCCAGGACTGGACGTCGTCCGGATGGATCCGGCGGTGGGTGCCGCGGTAGGTGACGGGGATCTCGCCGCGATCGGCCAGCTGGCGCAGGTAGGTGTTCGAGACCCCGGCCAGCCGGGCCGCCTGCGAGGTGTTCAGCCAGCGGTCCTGCTGCGCCACGGAGACCTGGCCGCCCGCGGCGAGGCGGTCCAGCAGGTCCAGCACCGCCGCCGTCGCCGCCGGTCCGAGCCGCACCGTGGTGCCGTCGAGCACCACGGTCGCATCCGGGGTCGGGCCCGGGGCCGTGCCAGGCCCTGCGCCCTGCTCGGCGCCCCGGCCCGGATCCCGGTCCGGGCCCAGCCCGGGGATGCGCCGCAGGATCGCGAGCTCGTCCTCCGGCAGGGGGCCGTGGGTGGCGCTGCGGGACAGCATCGGGATCTCGTCGGCCATGGCCCGAAGCCTACCGGCGCCGTGAGGCAGAACACGGGTGAGTAACTTTCGGCGGCGGTAGGCTGGAGGCCATGCCCTTGCGTAACCGACGAGCTGCTGCCCTGCCCGCCAAGCTGAGCCGGTCCTGGCTGCTGGTCAATGCAGCCCGGCCGGAGGACTTCGCGCCCGGGCTGGCCTCGGAGGCGGACTCGGTCCTGTTCGACCTCGAGGCCGCCGTCCCGGACGAGAAGAAGGACGCCGCCCGGCAGTCCGTGGTAGACGCGCTCAACGGCGGCATGGACGCCTGGGTCAGGATCAACGGCATCAACACCCCCGACTGGCAGAAGGACCTCGAGGCGCTCTCGGGCGCCCCCGGGCTCCGCGGGGTCATGCTGGCCCTGGCCGAGGAGCCCGAGCAGGTCACCCTGACCGCCATGCGGATGCGGGCCGGCACCCCCGTGATCGCCCTGATCGAGACGGCCCTGGGCCTGGAGAACGCCACGGCGGTGGCCCGTGCCCCCGGCACCTTCCGGCTCGCCTTCGGCACCAACGACTTCCGCAAGGACACCGGCATCTCCGACGACCCGATGGCCATGGCCTACGCGCGGTCACGGCTGGTCATCGCCTCCCGCGTGGGCAAGCTGCCCGGCGCGATCGACGGCCCCCCGGCGGCGGCCGACGGCGAGGAGGCCGTGGTCGAGACCTCCAGGACCACTGCCTCGATGGGCATGACCGGCCGGCTCTGCCTCAACCGGGACCAGGTCGACTCCATCAACCGCGCCCTGTCCCCGTCCGAGGATGAGGTCTCCTGGGCCGTGGAGATGCTGCAGGCACACCAGGCCGGGGCCTCCGTGGGCGACGGCTCGTACCTGCCGCGACTGGCTCGCGCCCAGAAGATCGCCGACCTGGCCGACTCCTACGGCCTCTGGAACGCCTGACCGAGCACCCCCACCCGCTGCCCCGTCCTCGGCGGCAGACTCCACCCACACCCCCGTAAAGGAAACAGATGTCCAACACCACCGAGTCGTCCGCGGCCTCCTACACCTCCAACCCCGCCGACCCCACCCCCGGGGCCATCGAGGACTCCGGCCAGGGCTCGCCCCGCACCGGCACCGCCCGGGTCAAGCGCGGCCTGGCGGACATGCTCAAGGGCGGCGTGATCATGGACGTGGTCACCGCCGAGCAGGCCAAGATCGCCGAGGACGCCGGCGCCGTGGCCGTCATGGCCCTCGAGCGCGTCCCCGCGGACATCCGCGCCCAGGGCGGCGTGGCCCGCATGTCCGACCCGGACCTGATCGACCAGATCGTCGAGTCGGTCTCCATCCCCGTGATGGCCAAGGCCCGGATCGGCCACTTCGTGGAGGCCCAGGTCCTCGAGGCCCTGAAGGTCGACTACATCGACGAGTCCGAGGTGCTCTCCCCGGCGGACTACGTCAACCACATCGACAAGTGGGACTTCACCGTGCCGTTCGTCTGCGGCGCCACCAACCTCGGCGAGGCGCTGCGCCGGATCACCGAGGGCGCGGCCATGATCCGCTCCAAGGGCGAGGCCGGCACCGGTGACGTGTCCGAGGCGGTCAAGCACATCCGCACCATCCGCGGCGAGATCGCCAAGCTCTCCGCGCTGTCCAAGGACGAGCTGTACGTGGCGGCCAAGGAACTGCAGGCCCCGTACGAGCTGGTCGCCGAGGTCGCCCGCGAGGGCAAGCTGCCCGTGGTGCTGTTCACCGCCGGTGGCGTCGCCACCCCGGCCGACGCCGCCCTGATGATGCAGCTCGGTGCGGACGGCGTGTTCGTGGGCTCGGGCATCTTCAAGTCCGGCAACCCGGAGGCCCGGGCCGCGGCGATCGTGCGGGCCACGGCCCAGTTCAACGACGCCGCCGCGGTCGCCGACGCCTCCCGCGGCCTGGGCGAGGCGATGGTGGGCATCAACGTGGGCGACCTGCCCGCTCCCCACCGCCTGGCCGAACGCGGGTGGTGAGCGGCGCCGTCGGGCACCCCGTCCGACCCCTCGCTCCCACGGGGGCGGGGATGACCGGCTCATGACCCACGTCACCGGTGCATCCCGCCCCCAGGACGTCCCCGCGGGGCGGGCCCCCGCGATCGGGGTGTTCGCCCTGCAGGGGGACGTGCGTGAGCACGAGCGCGTGCTCACGGCCCTCGGCGCGCACACGTCCCCGGTGCGCGGTGCCGGGGACCTGGCGGGGCTCGACGGCCTGGTCATCCCCGGCGGGGAGTCCTCCGTGATGGACAAGCTCTCCCGCCTGCTGGGCCTGGCCCCGGCCGTGCGGGCCGCGATCGACGACGGCCTGCCGGTCTACGGGACCTGTGCCGGGATGATCATGCTCGCCGACCGGATCGCGAACCCGATCGCCGGCCAGCAGAGCCTGGGCGGGCTGGACATCACGGTGCAGCGCAACGCCTTCGGCTCCCAGGTGGACTCCTTCGAGGCCCGGCTCTCCGCCCCGGCGGTGTCCGCCGAGCCGGTGGACGCCGTGTTCATCCGGGCCCCCGCGGTGCTGCAGGCCGGGCCGGGCGTGGAGGTGCTGGCCTCCGTCCCGTCCGAACGGCTGGAGTCCGGGGTGGACTGCGGGCTGGTGACGGGATCGGTGCCGGTGGCCGTGCGGCAGGGCAACCTGCTGGCCACCAGCTTCCACCCGGAGGTCACCGGCGACTGGTCCTTCCACCGGTACTTCCTGGACCGGGTGGTCCGCCGGGAGCCGTGACCTCCGGGCGGGGAGCCGCCCGGGCGGAGTGGTCCGCCGGGCGCCCCGCCGGGGCGCTCGGTGATCCTGCGGCGGTCAGCCGGCGTGCGCCAGCGCCGCCGCGCCCTCCGCCGGTGCGGCGCCGTCGCCGGCCTCATCCTGCACCGTGTTGCGCAGCACGCCCAGGCCCGTGACCTCGACCTCCACGACGTCGCCGGCGTCCAGCAGGCCGTCCTCGCCCCAGAACAGCCCGACGCCGCCCGGGGTCCCGGTGACGATCACGTCTCCGGGGTGCAGGCGGGTGAAGCCGGTGACGTAGGCGATCAGCGTGGGGATGTCGAAGTAGAGGTCCGCCACGGAGGCGTGCTGCCGGACCTCGCCGTTGACCCGCGTCTCGAGCGTCAGCTCCCGCACGTCGCCCACGTCCGCCGCCGGGACCAGGTAGGGGCCGAAGCCGCCGGAGGCGGGGAAGTTCTTCCCCGGGATCCACTGACTGGCCGCCTTCTGCCAGTCGCGGACGGAGAAGTCGTTGTAGTTGGCGTAGCCGGCGACGTGGTCGAAGGCGTCCTCGGGGGCCACGTGCCAGGCCTCCTTGCCGATGACCAGGGCCATCTCGCCCTCGTAGTCGTACTTGCCGGTGGAGGCGGGCTTGATCGCGGGCTCCAGGTGGCCCATCTGGGTGTCGGCGAAACGGGTGAAGACGGTCGGCGCGGTCTGTCCCGTCTTGCCGGACTCCTCCTGGTGGGTGCGGTAGTTGACGCCGATGCAGATGATCTTCCCCGGCTGTGTCAGGCACGGCAGGTAGGAGATGTCCTGCTCGTCATGGGTGGGGGCGCAGGCCAGGTCGGCGGCCGACAGCGTCCCGAACAGGCCCCGGACCACGGCCTCGTGCAGGGAGGCGGCCAGGTTCGCCCCGCTGGGGCCGAGGTCGTGGACGGTGCCCTGTGCGGCAACGCCCCACGTGGCCGTGCCTTCAGGGGTCACGTAGCTGATGTAGTTCACAAGGGTCTCCCAACGAGTCGAGCCAGGGGCGCACCATCGGTCCGCCGGTCGCGGCGTCCTGCCGCGCGCATCCCGACACACGGTATCCATGGATCATGCACTCCGCAAGAAGAAAATATTCTTAAGTAAGAATTGCGAACAGGGTGGAAAAATGCCGTCCGTTGCGTCATGCTGGAGGTGTGACAGCCGTCTCAGCGGCTCGTGCGCCACACCGACCCCGTGCGTGACCGGGTGCCGGACCAGAGTCTAGGAAAGGACGACCCCCAGATGAGCACTTCCAAGCCGGCTCAGCACATGATCCTGACGACCTTCATGCTGCCTGCGGGATACCACAAGGACAGCTGGCGGATGGAGGGCAGCCGGGCGGAGGAACTGGGCAACCTGGACTTCGTCCTCGAGCTCACCCAGATGGCCGAGGCGGCCAAGCTGGACGCCATCTTCTTCGGGGACGTGGTGCACGCCAACACGCTGCTGCGCGGGGACATCAAGATGAACGGCTTCTACGAGCCGGTCTCCGTGCTCTCGGCCCTGGCCGCCCGCACGCAGCACATCGGCCTGGTGGGCACCATCTCCACCTCGTTCGCCGAGCCGTACAACGTGGCCCGCCAGTTGTGCGGTCTCGACCACATGTCCAACGGCCGCGCCGGCTGGAACATCGTGACCTCCTCCGACGGCTTCCAGAACTTCGGGATGGAGGCGGCGCCGGACCCCGCCACCCGCTACCGCCGTGCCACGGAGTTCGTGGACGTGGTGCGCCGGCTCTGGGACTCGTGGGACGAGGGGGCCGTGATCGTGGACCGCGAGTCGGGGGAGTACCTCGAGCGCACGCGGCTGCATCCCCTCGACCACGAGGGCGAGTTCTTCCGCGTGCAGGGCCCGCTGAACATGCCGACCAGCCCGCAGCGGCACCCGGTGCTCGCGCAGGCGGGCTCCTCGGGCCCGGGGATGGAACTCGGTTCCTCGATCGGGGACATGATCTACACGGCCCAGCCCAACAAGCAGCCCTCGATCGAGTTCTACGCGAAGTTCAAGCAGCTGGCCAAGGGCAAGGGCCGCAATCCGGACCACGTGAAGATCATCCCCGGCATCCTGCCGATCCTGGGGGACACGCAGGCCCAGGCGCAGGAACTGGCCGACGAGCTGGGCCGCCACGTGCACCTGGAGAACGGGCGCGCGCAGGTCGGTGCGGACCTGCGGATGGACCTGTCGGAACTGGACTATGACGAGCGCATCCCGGTGGAGTGGTTCCGCGACGACGAGTCCCTGGGCAGCCGCTACCAGATCTACCGGATGAAGTCCGTGGAGATGGGGATGACCCTGCGCGAGCTGATCGTGGACCTGGCGCGCTCCACGGGCCACCAGTGGATGGCCGGCACGCCCTCGCAGGTGGCCGACCGCATGGTCGACTGGTTCGAGTCCAAGGCCTGTGACGGCTTCAACCTGAACTCGCCCTTCAACCCCGGCGGCTTCCAGCTGATCTGCGACAAGCTCGTCCCTGAATTGCAGGAGCGGGGTTACTTCCGTACCGAGTACGAGGGTGCCACGTTCCGCGAGAACCTGGGGCTGCCCGAGGTCTCCACCTCGCTGCTGCCGGCCTGAGGCCCGCACCCCCACCCCGGCCCGGGACCGCGGTCCCGGGCCCCCTGAACTGCAGGACGCGCGGCGGGCGACCCGCACCAGTTGCCGTAAGAGAGGTATGGAGATGACTGAACTGACCGTGGCCCGCGGGCCCGAGGTCGAGGACCGCCAGGAGGAGTTCCTGCGCCGTGCCGAGGAGATCGTCGGTGCCGAGCACGTGATCCGTCCCGGCGCCGAGGACGGCTACCGGGACCCGTACCCGCTGGTCCCCGGCCGCTCCACCTGGCCCGGCGTGCGTCCGGCGGACACCGGGCAGGTGCAGGCGCTCGTGCGGCTGGCCGCCGAGACCGGTACGGCGCTGTGGACGTTCTCCCGCGGGAAGAACCTGGGCTACGGCGGGCCGGAGCCGCGCGGGGAGCGCATGGTCGCCCTCGACCTGGGCCGGATGAACCGCATCATCGAGGTCGACGACCGGCTCTGCTATGCCGTGGTCGAGCCCGGGGTCACCTTCTTCGACCTGTACGAGTACGTCCAGGAGCGCGGGTTGAAGGTCTGGCTCTCCGTGCCCGCGCTGGGCTGGGGCTCGGTCCTCGGCAACGCGCTGGACCGCGGGTACGGCATGACGCCGCTCGGCGACCACTCCAAGCAGATCTGCGGCATGGAGGTCGTCCTGCCGGACGGTGAGCTGCTGCGGACCGGTATGGGTGCCATGGAGGGGACCGGCCTCGGCCCGATCTTCCAGGGCGGCTTCGGGCCCACGCTGGACGGGCTGTTCACCCAGTCCAACCTCGGCGTCGTGACCCGGATCGGCCTGTGGCTGATGCCCTGGCCGGAGGTCTACGTCAACGGTGAGGTCACCGTGGAGCGCGAGGAGGACATGCCGGTGCTGATCGACATCCTCACCCAGCTGCGCCGTGAGGAGGTCATCCAGAACAACGCCCTGTGCGGCAACGTGGTCCGTGCCGTGACCATGAACGGCCCCCGGTCCCGCTGGTACGAGGGGGAGGGCTCCATCCCGCCGGAGCGGTTGGAGGAGATCCGCCAGGAGCTGGGCATCGGCCAGTGGAACGCGAAGTTCGGCATCTACGGCGACAAGGGCCTGGCGGAGCGCCGGCTCGAGATCATCCGGGAGCGGTTCGCCGGGCTCGAGGGCTTCACCGTCACGGCCCGGCTGTACGAGGGCGCCGAGGGCGCTCGGGTGGCCTACCAGGACATCGCCGAGAAGGACCGCACCCAGATGGCGGGGGTGCCCACGCTCAAGCCCCTGGGGACGATCAACTACCTCGCGGAGAACGGCGGGCACATCGACGCCGCGCCGATCCTGCCCGCCCGCGGCGAGGAGGTGTGGGACTTCTACCAGGAGGTCAAGGAGCTCTACACCGAGTACGGGTTCGACCTGTACATCGGCTACCACCTCTACCCGCGCCACATGGTGCACGTGACCATGATCTACTTCGAGAACGGCAACGAGGAGATGCTCGGCCGCGCGCGTGCACTGTACGAACGCCTGCTCGACGCCGCACGCCGGCGGGGATACGCCCCGTACCGCAGCCACGTGGACTACATGGACCGCATCGCCGACGGGTTCGACTACAACGACCACGCCGTGCGCCGGTTCCAGGAGCGGCTGAAGGACGCGGTCGACCCGGCGGGTATCCTGGCCCCGGGCAAGCAGGGCGTCTGGCCGGCCCGCTACCGGGCCGAGGGCTAGTCCCGGGAGCAGGCGGCCGGCGCGTCGAGCCGGAACGCAGGGGCCGGGAGCACGGACTCCCGGCCCCTGCCGTCCCCGCCGTCCCCTGGTGCGGTCCGGGCGGGTAGTGCAGTCCGGGCGGGCGGGCCGGTCAGGTCCGGCCGGGCGGGGATCGTCGTGGGGGCCGCGCGTGCCCGTCCTGCCGGCGGCTCAGGCCGAGGCCGCGGGCAGGCCCACTTCCACGCCGAGCTGGGTGATCGCCTCGATGGTGCCGCGGTAGTGCTCCGCCAGCAGGCTGCAGGTAGTCTCCGCGTCCCGGGCGAGGGCGGCGTCCAGGATCGCCTGGTGCTCGGCCGAGAGGTCGCGGCCGGACCAGTTGGTCGCACTCGTGGCCCAGCGGTTGTAGAGCTGCTGCAGGTCGGACAGCGTGTTGGTCAGGTCGATCAGGACCGGCACGCCGCAGGCGGCCAGCAACTGGGCGTGGAAGGCCTGATGGGCCGCGGCCCATTCCGCGGTCGGGCGGTTGTCCTCGTCGCGGCTCGGGGTCTTCTCCATCCGGTGGTGGGCGGCCATCAGCTCGCCCTCCCAGCCCAGGTCGCCCCGGTCGATCGCCAGCGTGGCGGCGAACTGTTCGTTGACCACGCGCAGCTCCGTGAGGTCCCGCAGCTCGTCCAGGGACAGCGTCGGCACGAAGAAGCCGCGATTGGGCCGCAGGACCACGAGGCGGTCCCCGGCCAGGCGCGTCAGGGCCTCCCGGACCACGGTCGATGAGGTGTTGAACTGCTCCGAGAGCTGGTTGAGCTGGAGCCGGCCCCCGGGGGCCCACTGCCCCTTGAGGATGTTCGTGCGCAGTTCGTCCCGGATGTGCTTGGACAGGGTCTCTGCGTCGGTTCGCTTGGCCATGGACCCAGTCTAGGCGGGAACTCTGCATATGGGACAGCAGAAAATATGCTGGCGCGCCCGTGTGGAGAATGCATTCTCACAAATCCGAGGCACACGGCTCGCTTGGAAGTATTGCCTAGCTCACATCGAACTCGTACACTCATGCCTAGAGAAAATATTATCTGGTGCAAAATGCACTACAGAGGGACGGGAGACGAGATGACCGCGAGGACTGGAGCCCAGTACAAGGCAGGCCTGGACGACGGGCGCGAGGTGTGGCTGGGGGATGAGCAGGTCGACATCACCACCCACCCGGCCATGGCGCGTTCCGTCGAGGGGATGGCGGGGTACTTCGACTACCAGCACGCCCACGCCGACGAGGTCCTCATGCCGGCCCCCCACGGTGGGCAGATGAACGTCTCGCACCTGCTGCCGCGCAGCGCCCAGGACATCGACCGCCGGCACGCGGCGTTCGACCGCCTCGCCCGCTACTCCGTGGGCATGCTCGGCCGTACGCCGGACTACGTCAACGTGGTGCTGGCCGGTCATGTCGCCCGGCGGGACATCTTCGAGCAGTACGGCGACCCCGTGTTCCACGACCGCCTGGCGGCCTACCAACGCGAGGTGATCGACGGCGACCTCGCCCTGACCCACACCATCGTGCACGCGGCCATCGACAAGTCCGTCGGGGAGTTCGAGGGCGTCAACGAGGACCTGACCCTGCGGGTCGTGGACCGGACCGACGCCGGCGTGGTCGTCCGCGGGGCCAAGATGCTCGCCACCCTGGGCCCGATCGCCGATGAGCTCTACGTCTACCCCGCCACGCCGATCCGTCCGGGCCACGAGGAGTACGCCATCTCCTTCGCCATCCCGGTGAACACCCCGGGCGTGGTCTCCGTGTGCCGCGACCCGTACGCCGTGGACATGGACGTGGTGGACCGTCCGTTCTCCGCCCGCTTCGACGAGCAGGACGCCGTGGTGATCTTCGAGGACGTCCTGGTGCCCTGGCACCGGGTGTTCATCGACGGCAACCTGGACGTCTACAACCGGATCAACGCGGGCACGGCGACGGGCAACACCCAGCAGCAGACCGCCATCCGGGCCTGCGTGAAGCTGGAGTTCGCGTACGACCTGTGCGTGCAGATGGCCAAGGCCACCGGGACGGACACGAAGCCGGACACCGCCGCGATGCTGGGCGAGATCTACTCCTACCTGCGCATCGCCCGGGCCGTGGTCCACTCGGCCGAGGTGAACTCCTCGGACTGGGGCGGAGGCGCCTGGTTCTGCCACGACGACATCTCCTCGCTGCGCACCATGATGCCGCTGTGGATGGCCCGGGTGAACGACATCATCAAGACCCTGGGCTCGCACAACCTGCTGGCCACGCCCACGGCGGCCGCCTTCGACCACCCCCGGCTGGGCCCCCTCGTGGAACGCTACCTGCCCGGCGCCCAGGGCATCACCGCCCGGGAGCGCGCCCGGATCTTCCGCACCGCGTGGGACTTCGCCGGGTCGGCACTGGGCTCGCGCAACGAGCTCTACGAGCGGTTCTACCTCGGTTCCGTCGGGCGCGCCCGCGGGCTCGACCACCGCAAGGCGCAGGGCAAGGGCGAGACCGGCGCGTACCGCGCGCTGTTCGAGGAGGCCGGCATCCCGGCCGCCGACCAGGCCACCCGACCCGTCGCCGTCGCCCACTGAGCCACGCCGGACCGGCCGGGTGACGCCCGGTGTCACCCGCCACGAGAGGAATGAGGAAACAGACATGTCCTGGGGACTGATCAGCGAGATGGGCCACGTGGGGATCCAGACGACGGATCTCGACGCCTCCATCTGGGACGCGACCCAATTGCTCGGACTGCGCGTGACCGAGCAGTCCGGGGACGCCGCCTACCTGGCGGCGGGCGACGTCCACCACGAGCTCATCTACCGGGCGTCGGACGTCAACGGCGTGGACTCCCTCGGGCTGGTCGCCCGGGACGGCGACGCCCTGCGGACCATCCGCCGCCGCGTCGAGGACGAGAACCTGGAGGTCCTCGTCGAGTCGACCCGCACGGCCGGGGTCGAGGACGGGTTCAGCTTCGTCGGCCCGGAGGGCTGGGTCTTCGAGATCACGATCGGGCGCCAGCCGGACGTGGCCCCGCTGAAGGGCTTCGGCCCTGACCGCTACGGCCACCTCAACTTCCACCCGCGCGACACGCGCTCCATGATGGAGTTCCTGCAGCGTGTCCTGGACTTCCGGCTCTCCGACGTGATCGGTGACGACTACGCCTACTTCATGCGGTGCAACCCGGACCACCACGGCATCGCGCTGCTGCCCGGCAAGGGCACCTTCCACCATCACGCGTGGCAGACCCAGTCGGTGGCGGACCTGGCCAAGCTGGGTGACCGGCTGAACAAGGTCGGCCGGGACCTGATCTGGGGCCCCGTCCGCCATGGCGCGGGTCACAACATCGCGGCCTATTATGTAGAGCACTCCGGCGCCGTCGTGGAGTTGTACACGGACCTGGAGCAGATCTACGACGACGGCCGGGAGCCGGTCATCTGGGGCGCCGAGGACAACTGGTGGAACATGTGGAGCGAGTACCGTCCCCTGGACTTCCGCGACTTCGGCATCCCTCCGGTCGTCCGCCGCCTGACGTCGGCCTGACCCACGTCCTCACGCGCGCCCCGTCCCGGGCGCGATCCCCTCGTAGCCTGACGAGGCCGCTGCCCGGACCCCCGGGCGGCGGCCGCCACCCCCGTGCCGAACCGGCGCCCGGAAGTTGGACATCATGCACCAGACCCCGAAGACCCCTGCCGGCGCCCAGCCGCCGGCGCCGAATGACACCCTGAACACCAAGGACCTGCGCCGCGTGCTCGGGTCGAGCATGCTCGGTTCGATCATCGAGTACTACGACTTCATCCTGTACGCGACGGCGGCCTCGATCGTCTTCGACAAGGTGTTCTTCTCCGACCTGGACCCGGCGCTGGCGCTCTTCGCCTCGTTCGGCACCCTGGCAGCCGGGTACCTGGCCCGTCCCCTGGGCGGCGTGGTGTTCGGCCACTTCGGGGACCGGGTGGGCCGGAAGCAGATGCTCGTCGTGTCGATGATGATGATGGGCATCGCCACGATCGCCATCGGCCTGCTGCCGACCCCGGAGGTCCTGGGCTGGCTGTCCCCGGTGGTCCTGGTGCTGCTGCGCATGGTGCAGGGCATCTCCGTCGGCGGCGAGTGGGGTGGTGCCACGCTGATGGCCCTGGAGCACGCCCCGGCCTCCCGGCGAGGGTTCGCGGCGGCATTCGCCAACGCCGGCGGCCCCGCCGGCGGCCTGCTGGCCACCCTGGTGGTGTCCGCGACGTCGGCGCTGACCGGTGACGCCTTCCTCGAGTGGGGCTGGCGCGTGCCCTTCCTGCTCAGTGCCGTGCTGATCCTCATCGGCATGGTGGTCCGCCTCAAGGTCGCCGAGTCCCCGGTCTTCGAGAAGCTCGCCTCCGAGGCGGAACAGCTCGAGGAGACGCGGAAGACCCCGCTGGCCGAGATCGTCACCCGCCACTCCAGGACCGTGGCCCTGACCCTGGTCGCCAGCCTCGGCTTCTACGCCTGCCAGGGCATCCTCACCTCCTGGGGCGTGGCCCAGGCGGTCAACGACGGCATCAGCCGCGAGTGGGTCCTGAACTGGAAGGGCGCCGCCGCGGTGGTCACCGTGGCCGTCTCCTTCATGGCGGCCCGGATGAGTGACCGGATCGGTCGCCGGACCGTCCTGACCGTCGGCGCCGTGGCCGGGGTCGTGCTGGCGTGGCCCATCCTGGTGATGCTCACCAGTGGCGACCCGTGGCTGTTCGTCGTCGCGATCCTCATCGGCAACGGCCTGGTCCAGGGCATCCTGGCCGGCCCGATCGGGGCGTTCATCTCCGAGCTGTTCCCGCCCCGGGTGCGGTACACCGGCGCCTCGCTGTCCTACCAGCTGGCCTCCACCCTGGGCGCCGGCTTCACCCCGATGATCGTCACGGGCCTGATGATCGCCGGCGGGCTGCCCCTGGTGGGTGTCTTCTGGATCGCCGTGCTCGTGGCCGGCCTGGTCTGCATCCGCGTGGTGCCCGAGGGGGCGGAGGGGATGCAGAACACCCACGTGGAGCGTGCCCGCTTCAAGGTGACCAAGCGCATCGCCACCCGGAACACGCCCCGCCAGACCGTGGACGCCGGTCACGGGCCGAAGGCGGACGCCTGAGATGGCGGCCGGTGCGGGCGAGGCCGGGGGCCTCGCCACGGCGGAACGGACCCTGACGGACCGACTGGTCCGGCACGCCCACCGGGTGCGGTACGAGGACTTCGACGACACCGTCCTGCGGCGGGCCCGCCATCGCCTGCTGGACGGGCTGGGGAACATCGTCGCCGGTCACCGGGCCCCCGGCATGCAGGAGCTGGTGGACGGTGTCGCCGCCTGGGGCGGCCGGCCGGACTCGACCGTCCTCGGCGACGGCCGCCGCCTTCCGGCCCACCACGCGGCGATGCTCAACGCGGCACTGATGCGCTCCTTCGACTTCGAACCGGTGGGTGCCGAGGGGCCGGGCCGGCGGCAGGTCGCCGCGCACATCACCGGCACCACGGTGCCGGTCGCCCTGGCGCTCGGTGAGCGGCAGGGCTCCACGGGCCGGGAGGTCCTCACCGCACTGCTCGTGGGGGAGGACATCGCGGCCCGGCTGGCCTTCGGCTCGGGATTCGACGTCTACTCCGGGCAGGACAACACCGGCACCGTCAACGGGGTGGGGGCGACCGTCGTCGCCTGCCTGCTGATGGGCCTCGACGAGGAGCGCACCCGGCACGCCCTCGGCCTCGCCGTGAACCAGCTGGCCGGGACCGTCGCCAGCATCTTCGACCACGCCAGCGCCTTCAAGCTGCCCATGGCCTTCGCGGCCCGCAACGCGATCACCGCGGCGGAGATGGCGGCGGCCGGGGTGACCGGCCCCGAGGACCCGATCGGCGGGCGTTTCGGCTTCCTGCAGACCTATTGCGCGGACCCCGACCCGGAGGTGATGCTCGAGCGGCTGGGGGAGGCGTTCTATGCCGACGCGGTGATCAAGCCGTGGTCCTGCTGCCGGGCGGCCCAGCCGTCCCTGGACGCCTGCACCCGGTTGCTGCGGGACGCACGCGTGAGCGCCGAGCGGATCGAGCGCGTGGTCGTCCACGTCACCCCCCGCACGGCGGCGGGCTTCGTGGGGCAGAGGTTCGAGGCGGGGGACTGTCCCGAGGTGTCCGCCGCCTTCAGCATCCACTACACGGCGGCCGCGGCGCTCGCCTTCGGCACCGTCCGGCCCGAGCACCTGGCCCCGGAGGCGATGGCTGATCCTCGCGTCCAGCGGCTCCTGGACCGCATCGAGATCCGGGGGACCCTCGACGACGGTGAGGTCCTCACCGCGGAGGTGGAGGTCCGGTTGTCCGACGGCACCGTGCACCGCGAGCGCGTGGACTCCCCGCTCGGGGACGTCCACCATGCGCCCCTGGACCACGGGCAGATCCTGGAGAAGTACCGCCTCAACGCCGCCTTCTCGGGGCGGCTCGACGCCGCTCGGGCCGAGCAGGCCGCCGCCGCGGTGGCCTCGTTCCAGGACCTGCCCGACGTCGGCCGGCTGACCGGGTTGTTCGGCGCCGGGAACGCCTGAGCCGACGCGCGGGGACGCGCGCGGACATACCGAGACACACCGAGGACCTGTCGGCGGCGCGATCCGCACCCCGTCTCCCCGCGTCTCCCGTGCCTCCTCACACGAAGGAAGGGCGGGGCCGTCCGGCCCCGCCCTTCCTTCGTGTGACGCTCCTGGTGGTGTGACGTTCCTGTGGTCCCGACCGGCCCGGTCCTGGGCCACGGTCGCCCTCCGGGGTCCTCAGCGCCGGGCCACCAGGCCCGCCTCCCCGGGCACCCGCACCTGCGGGGCGTCGCCGTCGAACTCCAGGCGCCGCGGGTCCTCGGGGGCGAAGGGTGCCACCTGCTCCCCGGCGGCGCGGGGCCGGCCGTCCCGCACGAAGCCCAGCAACCACTCCTGCAGCCCGGAGGCCGTGGCCTCGAAGACCTCGGGGGGCAGCCCCTCGAGCATGGGGGCGTCCGCCCAGCAGGCCCGGTCACCGAACAGGAAGGGCAGCGGCATGCAGTGCGGGCTGCCGGCCCCGGGCAGCGGGCTCTGCACGGAGAACCCCCCGAGGTGCACCTCCAGGCCCGCGCCGCTGGCGGCACCGGCCAGTTCGAGGTGGGCCAGCCGGAACTGGTGCAGGGTCATCGCCTCCGCCATGCGCTCCTTGCCCGAGGCCCCGGGACGCTTGCGGTCGATCCAGGCGGCGACGGCGGCCGGGTCCTCGAAGCGGGCGTGCAGGAAGCCGTCCACGGCCTCCGGTGGGAAGGCCCGCTCGGGAGCGGGCCGCAGGAACGCGGTCGCCTCCTCCGAGGTGGACAGCAGCAGCAGGGACTCGACGTGCAACCGGGCCGCGGAGGCAGCGTAGTCGTGCAGGTCCGCGGTGAGCGCACCGCCGGTTGCGGGCATGAGGGCCATGCCGCGGCCGGCGTAGGCCCGGGCCAGGTCCGTCTGGGCGCCCAGCAGGGCGTCGAGGGGAGCCTCGGACAGCCCGCCCGAGTCGACCAGCGATGCGCTCATGAGCGCCCACCGGTCACCGAGGGCCTCCGGGGTGAGCGGGGGTTCCCAGGGCAGGCTGATGAGCGCGAGCCGGCGGAACAGCCCGGCGGCCCGTGGCTCTGCGGCCAGGGCATAGGCGTACCAGGCGCCGGCGGAGTCCCCGGCGAGGGTGACGTTGCCCGGGTCCCCGCCGAGGGCGGCGATCTCGTCCCGGACCCAGTGCAGCGCCTCCATCAGGTCACGCAGCGGGCGCTGGGACTCGTGGGCGTCACCTCGCGGGCCCAGGTGGCCCAGGGCGCCGATCCGGTAGTTCACGGTCACCAGCACGGTCTGCCCGGTCTGGACCAGGGCGGGGGAGGTGAACCACCGGGCGTTGCCGGTGCCGGAGAGGAACCCTCCGCCCGGGATGAACACCACCACGGGCAGCCCGCGGGCGCCGTCCGGGGCCTGGACCCGCAGCTGGAACGCAGACTCGGACTGCTCCAGCTCGCTGTTGGCCCCGCCCAGCAGCGCGTTCAGGGCGCCGGGGGCCTGGGGGAAGGCGGTGGCGGTCTCCGCGGTGCCGGACGCGGCCCCGTCCCGGCGCACCGGTGCCGGTTCGGAGAAGCGGTCGGCGGGGTCCGCCCTGCGGGCGTAGCGGAAGACGGCGTCCAGTCCGGTGACCGGGCCGGCGGGTCCCGTCACGCCAGGAACTCGTAGTCGTCCGCCGCCACGCCCGCCGTGATCCCCCAGTACTCGGTGGTCTGGAAGGGCCACACCTGGGAGACGCGGTTGAAGCGGTTCTTGTACCAGGTCTTCACGTAGGGCTGGCCCCAGGTCATGCGGGAGTTCTCGGCGTCCACCCAGCGGATGTGCCGGTCCAGGGCCTCCTGCTTCAGGTCCAGGGCGCGGACCCGGCGCTCGAGCAGCTGGTGGATGGCCTCCACCGTGTACTCCGCGGCCCGCTCGATCATGAAGTGCAGGCCCCCGGCCACCACGCCGCCCGTGTTGGGGCCCATCAGCATGAAGAAGTTGGGGAAGTTGGGCACCGTGATGCCGGCGAAGGCCTTCGCGTCACCGCCCCAGTAGTCGTGGATCTCCACGCCGCCGCGGCCGATGATCTCGATCGGGTCGAGGTAGTCGGAGGGCCGGAACCCGGTGGCGTAGATGACCACGTCCACCTCCAGCTCGCGACCGTCCCCGGTCACCAGCCCGTGAGGGGTGAAGGACTCCAGTCCCTCGGAGATCACCTCGGTCTGCCGGGACCTCAGCGCGGCCGCCCAGACGCCGTTGTCGCGCAGCATGCGCTTGGCGGACGGCGGGTAGTGCGGGATGGCCTTCTCCAGCAGGTCCGGGCGGCCCTCGTACTGCCCCTCCATGCGCCGGATGATGGCCTGGCGGAACTCCTCGTTGGCCCGGGAGACGCTCAGTGGCGCACCCTCCCAGCCCTCCTGGGCGGTGGCGATGTGCATCCGGCCCTCGACGCCGCCGGCGGTCACCCAGAGGCGGAACAACTGGCCGTAGCCGGGCACCTTGGCGTGCAGCCAGTCCGCGGTCTCGGACATCGGGTCGTGGTAGGTCGGTGCCGGCAGCATCCAGGGGGCACTGCGCTGGAACAGGTACAGCCGCTCCACCTCGTCGGCGATCGCGGGCACGATCTGGTAGGCGCTGGCACCGCTGCCGATCACGGCGACGCGCTTGCCGCGCAGGTCCACGGAGTGGTCCCACTCCTGGGAGTGCATCTGGGCGCCGCCGAAGGAGTCCTGACCCGGCCACTCGGGGATGTGCGGGTGGTCCAGCTGGCCCACGCCGGTCATGATCGCGTTGTAGCGACGGGTCTGCTCCCGGCCCTCGGCGGTGCGGGTGGTGGCCAGCCAGGTGGCCGAGTCCTCGTCCCACACGGCGCGCACGAGTGAGGTGTTCAGCTCGATCTGCTCGGTGAACCCGGCCTTCTCGGCCACGGTCTCCAGGTAGTCCAGGACCTCGTGGCCCTGGGCGAACTGGTGCGGCCAGTCCACGCGCTGGGCGAAGGAGAAGCTGTAGCCGTAGGTGGGGGTGTCCAGGCGCACGCCGGGGTAGTGGTTCTTCCACCAGGTGCCGCCCACGCGGTGCGAGGCCTCGATCCAGCTGTAGGGCAGCCCGGCCTCCTGGAGGCGGTAGGCGGCGGCGATCCCGGAGATCCCCGCGCCCACGATCAGGGTCTCGAACGCGTCGGTGTCCGCCCTGTCCGCGTCCGAGCGGTAGTCGTCGTAGTGCCAGTCCGGGGAACCGTTGCGGTCCGGCGCCAGCGCGAACTCATGCTTCATCTGGCCCATCCAGTTCGGGTCCCGCGCGGCGCGGCCACCGGTGAACCAGGTCAGGACCGTGTCGGCCTGCTCGGTGCTGAGCTGCGTCACCGGTTCCGGACGCTCGTCCCGCAGCCGGCGCAACCCCTCCAGGGCCAGGTCCTGGGCGCGGGCCACCTGCTCGGCGTCCAGGCCACCGTGGGGCTGCAGCGCGGTCCCCATGGGCGGCAGCGGCGGGGAGAGCTCCGGCAGCAGCAGGGAGGTGTCCTGCAGGGCGGTGGCCACGGCGGCCAGCAGGACCGGGGCCTCTGCGCCGGCGACCATCTGGCGCAGCGTCTCGTCGTCCTCGGTGATCGGCGGGTAGTGCTCCGCCCAGTACAGGTCGCCGTTCGTCGGCTGGGCGGCCGGCGGGGTGCTGATGACGGTCATGGGTCCTCCTGGAAACGTGGTTCGGGGCCTGGGGCGGGGCGGGCGATCAGGCGGTCGGCTGGCGGGCCGCGCGGACGCGGTCGTCGAGGTGGGTGCGCAGTTCCCGCACCACGCGGTCCTGGTCACCGGGGGTGAACACCGCGGCCACGTAGTGGTCCGGCCGGACCACCACGAACACCGGTTCCGCGGGCAGTCCCGCGGTCAGGGTCTCGCGGTCCTCCCGGACGCGGACGACGCCGGCCCCGTCCGGGCGTGCCGGGGCCCCGGAGCCGCGGGGGGAATCGAGGCGGACCAGCGTGGCGCCGATCGCGGTGAAGTACGGGTCCAGTCCGACGGGGTCGGCGCCCAGTCCGATCACCGACCAGCCCCGGCCCAGGAAGGCGTCGAGGCCCGCGGCCCGATCGGCGGTGCCGGGAGAACCGGGGGAGCCATCGGCGGCGGGGGCGCCCGTGACGGGGGTGACCCTGGGCTGGCCCAGCGCCCGCCCCACGGTCACCCCCGGCAGGTTCGCCGACCGCGCGTCGGGCCGGACCGCGAGACCCTCCGAGTAGTCCGGCGGGGTGACGAAACGCATGTTGGCGAGGTAGGCGTGCACGGCCGGGGCCTTGCGCAGCAGCTGCACCGTGAGGTCCCGGGCCCGGGTGGCGAGGGGATGCGTGGCCATGACGACGGCGCCGATGCGGCGCGAGAGCGTCATCATCTTGGCCCCGTGGACCCGGCGCTCGGTCTCGTAGGTGTCGAGGAGCCGTTCCGTGGCACCGCCTCGCACCGCCTCGATGAGCTTCCAGGCGATGTTGGAGGCGTCGCGGACACCGGCGTTGAGCCCCTGCCCGGCGAAGGGGGGCATCAGGTGCGCCGCGTCGCCGGCCAGGAACGCCCGGCCCGAGCGGTAGGACCGTGCGACCCGCTGGTGCGCGACGTACACGGCCGCCCGGCGGACATCGGCGGGGTCCAGCGAGGGGCGGAACGGGCGGAGCAGCTCCCGGATCATGTCCGGGGAGGTCATCTCGTCCCCGTCCTCGTGGTCGAAGAGCATGAACTCGAGCCGGAGACGGCCGTTGAGGCCCGGCACGAGGACGTAGGGGCGCTCGCCGTCGCAGTGGAACTCGGCGAACGGGTCACGCTGGACGGGCTCGTTGAGCAGGTCGATGACGATCCAGCGCTGCGGCTGCGTGGAGCCCATCAGCTCGATGCCCAGGGCGGAGCGGGTGAAGCTGCGCCCGCCGTCGGCGCCGATGAGCCAGTTGGCGGTCAGGGTGCGGGCCCCCTCGGGGGAGTCCACCTCGAGGGTGACGCCGTCGGCGTCCTGGGACAACCGGACTGCCTCGGTGCCCAGCAGCACCTCCAGGCCCGGGTGGGCCAGGGCACGGTCGAAGAGCAGCTGCTCGAGGATCGGCTGGTCGAACTGCGTCTTGGCGGGATGGCCCAGCCGGGAGGGCATGGGGCGCGCCTCGGCCAGCAGGCACTCACCGAGGCCAAAGTAGCGGCTGCCGGTGTCCAGGAGGGACTCGGCCTTGAGGGCGTCGGCGATGCCCAGCTGGTCGAAGACCCGGAACGACTCGTCCTGCAGGCTGATCGCGCGGGGCAGGTCACCGGGGGCCGTGGCCTTCTCCACCACGGTGGTCCGCACGCCGGCGTCGGCCAGCAGCAGGGCGGCGGTCAGGCCCACCGGGCCGGCCCCCACCACGATGACCTCTCGCTCAGGGTCGAATCGGTTGATCACTGTCGCCTCCTTGCTGTCGGCAGGCCCCGAGCGGGGTGCCGGTTGCCCCCTGGCGCCGATCCCCCAGGGGACCGCCCGGGGACGGAAAGTAATGCATATCACTTGATACAGCACACTAATGCGCTGTGTATGCATAGGTCAATAGAGAATATATTCTGACACCGCCAGCTGTGGGCGCCCCGTCAGCGGAGGCGGGCCTCCTCCGCCGTGGGCCGTGGTGGAGCACCGGCGGGCCGGGCGCCGATCTCGATCGACTCGCCGTCGGCGGGCACCAGGAGCTCACCGGCGAAGGTGTCCGCTGCCCGCTGCCACGCCTGTGACGGGGCGTGGGCCGGGACCAGGTGATGCAGCGCCAGGGTCCGCACGCCCGCGGAGGTCGCGAGGCGCCCGGCGTCCTCCGGCGTGGTGTGCGCGCGCCGGTGGTGGCCCATGCTGGCCTCGAGGTCCCGCGGGGTCGCCTGCGGGTACCCGGCGGCGACCGATGCGAGGTCGATGGCCTCGTGCAGGAGCAGGTCGCACCCCGCGGCCAGGCGGACCAGGTTCTCACTGGGCGCGGTGTCCCCGGAGACCGTGACCGAGCCGTGGACGGAGTCGAACCGGAACGCGAAGGCCGGCGCCATGGGCTGGTGCTGGACCAGGATGGCCGTCACCGTCACGCGCTCGTCGGCGAAGACCTCGAACGGTTCCATCACCGGGTGGTTGGCCGCGTCCGGATGGAACCCGGCGTGGGGTGGGATGGCGATGTCCACCCCCCGGAAGATGCGTGAGAGGTCCGGCGCGCGCGAGTCCCGGCGCCGGTCGTTCAGGTCCGTGGCGTGGGCCCGCAGGAGCGACTCGACCAGGTCCGCGGTGCCCGGGGTGGGTGCGTCCGGGAAGATGGGCTCCGGTGCCGTCCCGTCGTGGCCGTTCGCCGGGGGCAGCACTCCCCGCCGGCCCGGGCCGAGCACGGGGACGGTGCGTTCACCCTGGCCGCGGAAGGCGAGGCCGCCGAGCACCATGACGGAGTTCAGGTCGATGGTGTGGTCGGAGTGGTGGTGGGTGATGAAGATCCCGGCCAGGTCGGTGGGGTGCAGCCCCGCCTCTGCCATGCGCAGGGCCACGCCGTGGCCGCAGTCCACGAGGTAGACGGCGCCCTCGACGATGACGGCGGTGGCGATCCCGCTGCGGTGCCGGGGGTCACCGTCCGGGCGCAACAGCGGGCCTCCCGCCGTGCCGAGGGTGACGACGCGCATGCCCTGCGCCCGATGCTGGTCCATGGGTGTCCTGTCCACTGGTGCTGGTGCTGGTCGGGGGACGGCGGTGGGGGCCACCGGCTGACCGGTGACCCCCACCGTGGCCGCGTGCGAAGGGGTCAGCCGAAGATGCCCGCGATGACCGACTGGCTGGACTTCTGCCGGTCCGTCACGTCGGCGAGGTCCGGACGGGGCAGCAGCGGCACGTCCACCGGGTTCTCGAAGGGCAGGTCCATGTCCTCGGCGTTGGCCACCGGGCCGTGTCCGGCCGCGGCCTTGACCTCGTTGGCCTCCGGGGTGTTCAGCCAGGTGGTGAACAGTTCGGCGGCCTGCGCGTTCTCCGCCTCGTCGATGACCCCGGCGTACCAGTAGGTCGCCCAGTTGCCGCCCTCTACGGGGTAGGTGATCTCCACCGGGGCCCCGTCCCCGGTCAGGCTCAGGTAATTGCCCATGGCGCCCATGATGCAGGCGTAGGCGCGGCCCTGGACCACGGCGTTGTGGCACTCCGCGGTGTTGGAGGAGATGACGACGTCCTGGGCGGCCAGGTCGGTCAGGTAGTCCTCGCCCAGGGACTCGTCGTGCAGCACCAGGTCGGCCCACTGCATGCCGCCCCCGTCCGTGGCCGGATCGGTCATGGTGATCTTGCCCTTCAGGGCCGGGTCGAGCAGGTCCTGCCAGCTGGCCGGGACCAGGCCGACGTCCTGGCGCGTGTCGTAGACGAACCCGCGGGGAGAGGCGGAGACGGCGGTCAGGGTGCCCGCCTCGAGGGAGAACTGGGGATCGCTCGTGAGGTCCTCCGCGTTGAAGGGACGGAACTCCGCGAAGTAGTCCCGGCCCGCCAGTGCCACGGCCCCGGCGTCACCGGTGATCACCGCGTCGGCGATCCGCTGTCCCGAGGCCTGCTCCTGGGAGACCTTGGTGTCCAGCTCGGCGCCGACGACCTGCAGCGGCTCGACGCGGATCTCGGGGAAGCGCTCCTGGAAGGCCTCGAACACGCCCGGCCAGGTCGCCGTCAGCGGGGTGTAGACGTTCACCGTGGTCTGACCGCTCTCCACCGCCTCGGCGTACATCTGCTCGAACTGGGCCTGGGCCTCGGCCCCGCCGAGCCCGGCCGCGGCCTCGACCCCGTCGCGTTCGCCGAGTCCCTCGGAGGCCGGGGCGTCACCGCCGCAACCGGTCAGGAGGAGTGCTGAGGCCAGCCCGAGGGTGGTGAGGAGGGTGCGTGATTTCATGGATCGACCTTTCATGGGGGATTCCCGCGGGGGATGCGGGGGAAGGGGGAAGGGGAGTGCGGTCAGAGCGGCAGGCAGGCCAGGGAGTCGACCGGGATCCCGGCGATGACGTCCTGGCCGACCAGGGGCGAGCCGTTGGGCCAGATGTTGGCCACCTCGGCCGTGCGCAGGGAGACCGAGAACCGCTGAGGCCCCACCTCCAGCGCGTAGATGTACTCGTCGCCGAGGTAGACGATGTCGGTCACCGTGCCGGTGAACCGGTTGGGCATCGCCGTGGCCGGTTCGCCCATGATCACCGAGGCCGAGCGCATGGCGACCTCCACGGCGTCACCGGCCGCGAGGCCCGTGCGGGCCGGGCAGTCGAGGCGCAGCTCGGTGTCGTCCAGGCGGACCGAGATCCCGTGGTCGTCGGCGGTGACCACGGTGGCCCGCAGGAAGTTGTCGTAGCCCACGAAGTCGGCCACGAAGTGGGACACGGGGTGCCAGTAGATCTCCCGCGGGGTGCCGACCTGTTCGATCCGTCCCTTGTTCAGCAACACGATGCGGGTGGACAGCGAGACCGCCTCCTCCTGGTCGTGGGTGACGTAGAGGGAGGTGGTGCCCACGCGGCGGTGCATGTCCCGCAGCTCGGTGCGCATGTCCTGGCGCAACCGGGCGTCCAGGTTGGACAACGGCTCGTCGAACAGCAGCAGCCGCGGGTTGGCGACCAGCGCCCGGGCGAGGGCCACGCGCTGCTGCTGGCCGCCGGAGAGGTCCGTGGCCATCCGTCCGGCGAACTCATCGAGCCCGACCAGCTCCAGGACGTCGCGGACCCGGCGCGCCCGGTCCGGGACGCTGACCTTGCGCATGCGCAGGGGGTAGCCGACGTTGGCGGCCACGGACATGTGCGGCCACAGCGCGTAGCTCTGGAAGACCATGCCGATGTCCCGCTTCTCCGGGGGGACGTGCGTGCGCTGGGCGGGGGCGTCGACCACCTCGTCGCCGATCGAGACCCGGCCGCCCGTCGGGCGTTCCAGTCCGGCCACGCAGCGCAGCGTCGTGGTCTTGCCGCAGCCGGAGGGACCCAGCAGGGTCAGGAACTCACCCTCCTCGATCTGCAGGTCCAGCGAGGGCACGGCCGGGACGGCCTGGGGCGAGTACCGCTTCTCGAGGGACTCAATGCTGACTCTTGCCATGGGTCTTCCTATCGGGTGCCGGCCGCGCTGACCGCGCGGGCGTCGTCGGGGGTGGGGGTCGGGTGGGGCAGGGCCGCGGTCCGGGCGGTGCCGGACGGCGGCCGGACGGCGGCCACGAGGTCGCCGCGGGAACGGGTCCGGCGTTCGGACCGCCAGCGCAGCAGGCGCCCGGCGCCGAGCAGGATCGCGCCGCCCACTGCCAGCAGGGCCAGCAGGAGCAAGAGCAGTGCGGCCGCCCGGGAGCCGTTGCCGAGCTGGGTGTAGTAGTTGTAGACCAGCAGGGACACGGTCTCCGTCTTGGTGCTGGACAGCAGGATCGGGATGTCGAGACTGCCGGCGGCCATCACGCCGGTGATGAACCAGGAGGCCAGGAACGTGGGGCCGATGAGCGGGACGACGATGCTGGTCATCATGCGGACCGGGGAGGCGCCGCTGACGCGGGCCGACTCCTCCAGCTCGACGGCCAGCTGGCCGACCGGTCCACTGGTGGCGCGCTGGGCGATGGGCGTCACCACGATGACGAGGGCGATCAGCACGATCCAGACGGAGCCGTAGAGGGTGCGCAGGCCCGGCACGCTCAGGTAGGCCCACGTGATGGCCAGGGCGAGGACGATGCCGGGCACCGCCACCACCGCCCAGACGATCAGTTCCGGGACCTTGGACAACCGGTGCTTGCTGCGCAGCGCCACGTAGCTGATGACCACGGCCAGCACCGTGGCGAAGAACCCGGCCAGGATGCCCACGAAGAAGGTGTTCTGCAGGGCGCGCAGGACGCTCGGGGTGGTGAGCAGTTCCGTGTAGTGCCGCAGGGTGAACCCGGTGACGCCGAGGATGGGCTGTAAGGACCCGATGACCAGCTGCACCAGCGGCAGGATCAGGGCCACGGCGGCGTACACGAGGAAGAGCGCCAGGCCGGCCCACCTCCAGCGGCCGATGTCCTCGCGCTCCACGCGGTAGGCCTTGCCGGTGACGGTGATGAAGTTGCGGTTGCCGAGGGCCTTCGACCGGATCATCACCAGCAGGTAGATGATCGCGATCAGCAGCAGGGCCAGTGCGCTCGCGGAGTCGTAGCGGATCGGCGTGGTGGCGAGGAAGTCGTAGATCTGGGTGGGGAAGACGTAGATGCCGGCCGGCACGCCCAGGATGAGGGCGACGTCGAGCTGGCCCAGCGAGTTCACGAACCCGAGGATGGCCAGGCCGGACAGGGTGGGCAGCAGGATCGGGATGTTGATCTCCAGGAAGGTCCGCACCCTGCCGGCACCGGAGAGCAGCGAGGCCTCCTCCATCGAGCGGTTCAGGGCGCGCACCGGGCCCATGAGCAGCAGGTACATCACCGCCACGCTCTTCAGGCCGCTCACGAGGATCAGTCCCGCCCAGGACAGGGCGTCGAAGCGGACCTGGCCGTCCGGCCCGGTGCCCAGGACCTGGGTCACCAGTCCGGTCGGGCCGGTGAGCATCCCCCAGCTGATGGCGAAGAAGAGCGTGGGGATCGCGAAGATCGTGACCATCGTGATCGTGATGGTGCGGGACCCGGGGGTGTTCGTGCGCGTGGCCAGCCACGCGAGGACGAAGCCGCCGACGATGCCGATGGCCTGCACCCCGAGGGCGTACAGGACCGAGGCCCAGAGGGTGCTCCAGGTGGCCGGGTCGCCGTAGGCGTTGACGAAACCGGAGAGCCCGAACTCCCCGGCGGTCCCGGGCTGACCGCTGCGGAATGCACCGTAGACCAGCATCAGCAGCGGGTAGCCGAAGAACGCGGCGATGAACAACAGGAACAGGAGCAGGGCGGGCTGGGCGGACCTGAGTCGATTCACGAGGGCTCTCCGGGAACGGGCGGACGCTCGCCGTGGGCGGCGCGAGCGGGGGGACTGAGAATCCATACTGGATGTGATCTCAGACACTGTCAACGAGTTTGTAAAATATGTACGGAAAACATTTCTCGAGACGGGCCCGTCCTGACGCCTGCTGAAAAAACTCGACTCGAGGGGTAGCGTGATCGTCGCCACAAATATATTCTTACTGCGACAGTGCAAAATGTTGCCCGGATAGCCGGCGACGACCAGCCTCGAGGAGGACCCCGTGAGCGACACGACTCTCGACACCCCGACCACCTTCGACCCCCGGGCGTTCCGAGACGTCATGGGGCACTACCCGACGGGTGTGGTGGTCGTGACCGCCATGGTCGACGGCACCCCCGTGGGCATGGTCGTGGGCACCTTCAGCTCCGTCTCGCTGGAACCCCCGCTGGTCTCCTTCATGCCCATGACGACCTCGTCGACCTACCCGAGGCTGCGCGCCGCCGACCGGGTGTGCATCAGCGTCTTCGCCCACGACCAGCTCCAGGCCTGCCGCACGCTGGCCTCCAAGGACCCGCAGAAGTTCGACAAGGTCGACTGGACGCTCTCGGAGGCGGGTGCGCCGATGATCTCCGGCGCCGTGGCCCACATCCACGGCCGCATCGACCGGGAGGTCGAGGCGGGGGACCACTACATCACCCTCGTCGCGGTGGACGACATCGCGGTGAACCGCCCGGTCACCCCGTTGCTGTTCTTCCAGGGCGGTTACGGCGGCTTCTCCGCCACGGGACTGTCCGCCCACGTCGACGAGTCCCTCATCTCCGCGGTGCGCGTGGCGGAGGCCGCCCGCCCGCAACTGGACCGGCTGGCCCAGCAGTTCGGCTGCACCGCTGCCGCCCTCGTGCAGATCAGCGCCGTGGACCAGACCATCGGTGCCACCTCGTACGGCGGGGACACCGACGCCGACGAGCGCATCGGCGTGCGCGTCCCGCTCCTGCCCCCGCTGGGTGAGGCCGCAGTGGCCTGGAGCCCCGACCAGGTGGACCGCTGGGTCTCCCGCATCTTCCCGCAGGACGAGCAGGTGATCGCCGGCTACCGCGAGGCGGCCGAGCGCGTCCGGGCCCAGGGATACGCCATCTCCCGGGTGGACCAGGACCCGGAGGGGTACGCCGCCCTGGGCGAGGCCCTGAGCGAGTACGCCCACGGCGAGCTGACGCCGGTGCGGGACCGCGCCGTGCGCACCACGATCGCGGGGGCGGGGCACTTCTTCGGCGGGTCCGTCAGCGCGGCGGACCACTCGATCGACCTGGCGAGCGTGGTGGTCCCGGTCTTCGCCCCCGGCGCCGGGGAACCCACCAACTCCGGCCTGGTGCTGCGGTTGTGCCACCTGCCCTCGGGAGTGGGCGGGGCCACCGTGCTGGAGTGGGTCCAGGCTCTGCAGCAGGCCGCGTCCGAGGTCACCCGGACCCTCTCGAGCGGTGCCGCCAAGGACTACGCGCGCTACGCCGCCGCAGGGTTGCGCAGCGCCTGAACGGCCGGCCCCCGGACGGGCTGACACGACGAACGCCCCGGGCCAGGGCCCGGGGCGTTCGTCGTGTCTCCAGCTGGGGGGTCAGCCCTTCTGGCTCATGAACTCCTGGATGGGGGTGCCGTCCACGAGCACCTCGGCGGTGTAGGTGCCGGCGTTGGCGGTGGCGGTGTACTCGAGCTGGCCGATGATCTGCGGATCGGCGCAGCTGCCGGCGGACATCGGCTGGCCGGTCAGGTCCACGGTGACGGTGTCACCCTCGATGGAGACGTCCTCCACGCTCAGCTCGGACTGGTACAGGGCGTTGATCAGGCCGTTGGAGTGCTCGTACGTCCGGTCCTCCAGCAGGGCCTCGATGCCGGCCTCGACGCGCTCGGTGGTACCGACCTCACCGGAGCCGGACGCCTTCACGGTGGACTCGACCAGCAGCTCACCGCACCCGGGGAACTCGACGCCCTGATGACCGGACCCGGCCGGGGACACCCAGTAGACGGTGGCCTCGCCGGCTGCGGCCGCGGCGGAGGACGGGGCCGCGGCCGGTGTCGAGGCCGTGGGGGACGACGAGGCCGGGGCCTCGGACGTGGGTGCGGCCGACGCCGATGGTGACTCGGACGCCGACGCGGAGGCGGCCCGCGTCTCGGTGGGGGACGCGGCCTGGCTGGACGCGGAGGCTGACGGGCTGGCGCTGGAGCTCGCGCTCGAACTGGCAGGCGAGGAGGCCGGGGCCGGGGTCTCGGTGGGCACGTCGGCGACCTGGCAGGCGGTCAGGCCGAGGGAGAGCGCCGCGGCCAGGCCGGCGACGGCGAGAAGGGGTCGGCGTGGTGTTCGCGTCAAGCTCATGCCCCTGAGCCTAGACGAGCGCCGCGCCTAGACTCGAACCATGATGGACTGGATCGCCTCCCTGCCGCTCGGCTGGGCCATCCTGCTGTTCTGGTCCCTGGCGATCGTCCGCGCGACCACCACCTATGCCCTCGCGCGCGGGATCGCCGCCGGTGCCGAGCGCACGTCCCTGCGCCGGCACCTGTCCGGGCCGCTCTACCTGCGCGCCATGAGGTTCGTGGACCGCTGGGGCCCGTGGGCGATCCCCCTGTGCTTCATGACCGTCGGCCTCCAGACCGCTGTGATCAGCACCGCCGGCATCACCCGGATGCGCTGGCGCCGGTTCATCCCCGCCATGCTCGTGGGCGCACTGATCTGGGGCGTCATCTACGGCACCGTCGGCATGGCCGTGGTCTGGGCCGTCATCACCACCGCCATGGCCAGTCCCTGGGCCGCCGCCGCGCTGGTCCTGGCCCTGGCCGGCGTCGCGGTCCTGGTGCTGTGGCGTACCGGCGGGATGGCCCTGCTGCGCGCCTCCCGGACCCAGCGCCGTGCCCGGGCCGTGGCCGGGCGCGCCGGTGATTACATCGATGTCGGCAGGCGCGACCGATGGTGT